>DASVBM010000062.1:0-3884 GCA_036375835.1 Chitinophagaceae bacterium
TTGTTCATCCAGGAAGGTTTGACTCGGCTATGCAATTTTGTTGCCATAGTGGTCATAAACGGAAAAATAATTTACGAAGCATTTCCCGGACATATCGATGAAAGAAATCGGGGATATCAAAAGGGGGTGTCTTGGAAGGGCAGCCGCTTTGGGTGTTTGAACAGACCGGATACCGGGTGAAAGCCGGGGTTTGATCCATAAAAAGGAGGGACCAGATTCGGAGCTGGCTTACCCTTCGTTTACCCTTTGGTTACCCCTCGTTTACCCCAGGGGTAAATGAAGGGTAACTTATCGGTAGCTGAACGGTGAATGAAGTCAAAACATGGTAGTACTTCGGGCATTCCCTGAGTGGTTCCGTATAAAAGGCTCGGGACTGGCTATCCGGGGGCTCCAATTCCTATAACGGCGCGGTGAACGTCGTGATCCGGCGGGAGATGAAGCATGAAGAACAGGACAAGATCCCGGGAACCATCGTACCAGCTGAAAAAGAAGAGGCCGCCTCAAATGCTATTGAGACGGCCTCATATCATATCACATGAACGTAAAGCTTCTTAAGCCAGTTCGATCACCATGGCGCTGGCGCCGCCACCACCATTACAGATGCCGGCTGCTCCAACTTTGCCACCGTTTTGTTTTAATACGTTGATCAGCGTTACGATGATACGCGCACCGCTTGCTCCGAGCGGGTGGCCCAGCGCCACCGCACCGCCATTGACGTTTACCTTTGCAGGGTCAAGTTTCATCAGTCTTGTATTCGCGATACCTACAACGGCGAAGGCTTCATTCAGTTCAACGAAGTCTACCTCAGTCATTTTCATCCCGGCTTTTTGCACTGCCTTGGGGACCGCCAGGGAAGGGGTTGTGGTGAACTGGTCCGGTGCCTGCTCGCTGTCTGCATAAGAGCGGATAACGGCTATTGGCTTTATTCCGAGTTCATTGGCTTTGTCGCTGCTCATCAGTACAAGCGCCGCCGCGCCATCATTCATGGTAGAAGCGTTCGCCGCCGTTACAGTTCCTTCTTTGGTGAAGGCTGGCTTCAGTCCCGCGATCTTATCAAACTTCACGTTCCAGGGTTCTTCGTCCCTGTCCACGGTTATGTTTCCCTTCTTCGACTCGATGGTTACAGGTACCACTTCGTCTGAAAATTTCCCGTTTTCCCAGGCACCCTGGCTTCTCTTATAGCTTTCGATCGCAAAAGCGTCCTGTTCTTCTCTCGTGATTTTATTGTCGGTTGCACAGGCGTCCGCACAGCATCCCATAGCCATGTTGCCATAAACATCTGTGAGACCGTCTTTCGCCAGGCCGTCAACCACCTGGGCATTACCATATTTATTGCCCCAGCGAAGGTTTGGCAGGTAAAAAGGAACGTTACTCATGCTTTCCATTCCACCGGCCACTACGATATCGCTGTCGCCGAGCAGGATGCTTTGTGCGCCCTGTGCGATCGCTTTCATTCCACTTGCGCAAACCTTGTTGATGGTCGTCGCAACCACCTGGTCAGGTAATCCGGCCAGCTTTGCTGCTTGCCTTGCGGGCGCCTGGCCTACATTGGCCTGTATCACATTCCCCATTAACACCTCATCCACCTGTTCAGGCTTGATGCCGGCCCTTTCCACAGCCGCTTTAATAGCGGTGGCCCCGAGCTGGGGAGCTGTCACGTCTTTGAGGCTGCCGCCGAAGCTACCCATAGGGGTGCGAACGGCCGAAACAATGTAAACTGTTCTGTTACTCATCAGTATTTTCCATTAAGGCGCCAAAGATAACGGTTGTTAGTTTTTAAGCAAATAACCTTGGTCATATTGCAGTTCCGGGCGGGCAAAGTTTTACGAAGGATATAAATAACCTTTGTCTACTTTGCATTCAAATTAACCGCGCGTGGCATCACTCCGCACGATCTTCATCACATTACTCGGCAACCTAATGTTCATTGCCGCCAGTTGCCAGGTTGTGGATTCCAACGCAATCTCCAACGAACAGTTCAGGGAGGCGACCGCCGGCGGAAAATCGGCGATACTGGATGTACGCACAGCGGAGGAATACAGGGAAGGCCATATCCCGGGTGCAATCAACTACGACGTACTTGACGAGGAAAACTTCAAAAAACAGCTGTCTGCACTGCCCAAAGACAAGGCCTATGTACTTTATTGTCGCAGTGGCAAAAGATCACTCACCGCCCTCAGGATAATGAAAGAACAGGGTTTTCCGGATGTGAAGCATTTGCGCGACGGCATCAAGGGCTGGGATGGCGAAGTGGTACAGTGACCCTGCAGCTATTAATCTTATTTTCAGGGCTTCTTCATATTTAATTAATCGATGATGCTTGTTGCCGGGCGCCCCGCTGTCTAAATTGCATCCATGACGGAGATCAGTTTTGAATATAACGGCAGAAAACATTCAGGGCAGGTCATTAGCAGTACACATATTGAACCGCATTACCATTGGTTTTGCTTCGATGATTCAGAGCTGGTGAAACTATTAAAAGACGATTGCATCGGGTTTAAAAAGACCGGTGACGGCCTCAGTCCTACCAGGCTGTTCGTTCAACACCAGGAGTTGGTTGAAACAGTAAGGCAGATGATTCAACAGAGAATTGGTTAACTATTTATGCTGCTGAAGCTTTGTTTTTTTACCCCTTTCTGTTTTCCTTTTTGCCCGGAAAGGCAGGTTTGACAGCCATACCACGTACTTAAAGTATCGCTTGCGACTTTTGTATTTCGCCATGTCAGGCACAAGTTGCCGGCGCGGAACTGACTTCCAGTCCACCGGCTGGCCATACAGATGTTCCACTTCATCCAGCGTATCAATACCCACCATCGTGAACGCATCCATGCAGGCGTATCGGCGGATGATTCTTTTCTTTCCTGCTATGGAAACATCCAGCTGCAGGATCAGTGTCTGTATCCTTTCAACCTCTGACATGAAAATATCACGGAGATGTCGCACATTCCAGACTTTCTTCACCATGGTGTGGATACCCTCGTGCGTGTCTTTATAGGTATCGTAGATGTCGTTCGTCATTTGCCCCATCATACCATGCTGGTAGATGATATCATGTTCCAGCTGGCTCCAGTTTTCATCTATCAGCGCCGCCACTGCCAGGCAGTAGTTACCGTTTTTCTCCCGGGCAATGTGAATCGTTTCGTCTAATGACAATCCGGAGTCATGCTGCCGGATCGACTCCGCCTGCCCGTGAAAAGCCTTCCTGAGTTGCACCCAGTAGGCGGGATTAATATCCAGCTTTTTAAATTCTTCGTTCATCGCGATGATCAGCTTAGCCTTCACAGGCAACTGGCCATACGGATGCCTGCTGTCGAGGAGGTCCAGCAATTGCTGTTCGGTCCAGCCGCCTTCATCAATCAGGTCATCGCACAGCGTAGCCATGGCGCTCATCAGGGTGATCCGCTTTCGTTCAATTGCGCTCAATCCCCGTCCTTTCAGCAAAGTATAGTTTTCAGCCAGCGCACAAACCGTCAGCAGGGGATAATACCGGTAAACCTTTCGCTCTTCAAGGCTGTTGAGCTGGTACTTCAGCACATCGCAGAATCCGCGCACCATCGGCTGCAGGTAGGTTTTTACAAAACGATACTGCCGGTAAATGTGACTATAATAGTCGCCGGCATAATAAAAAAGATGCAGGTAGTTCATCGGTGCTCAAAGATAGGATGCTGTTCGGCTTGCAAGTTGCGGGATTAGTGTAATGAACCGGTTGGAGACATCAAAAGATCTGGACGCCTTGCTGGAGGACATCGGCGAACGCAGGATCGTGATGCTCGGAGAAGCCTCACATGGCACGCATGAATACTATAGCTGGCGTACCGCGATCCCGAAAAGGCTGATCAGCGAAAAGGGCTTCCGTTTCATCGCGGTAGAAGGTGACTGGCCGG
>DASVBM010000504.1:0-2568 GCA_036375835.1 Chitinophagaceae bacterium
CGATATTGACGACACCATCGTTCGCACTTCCGCAACAGACCTCCTTGCGATGGGTCGTACCACTTTCCTGAATAATGCGCGTACCCGGTTACCGTTTGCCGGTGTATCGGAGTTCTATCGTTCGCTGCAACTGGGGCGCAACGGCAAACGCAATAATCCTTTTTTTTATGTAAGCAGCAGCCCCTGGAATCTCTATGATCTGCTTAAAGATTTCCTGGACCTGAACCGTATTCCCGAAGGACCGCTGCTGTTACGTGATTTTGGTATCAATAGCCCCGACAGTCAGGGTGGAGGCCATCTCGGGCACAAGCTGAAAGAAATCAGGCAGATAATGGATTCGTACCCGCAGCTTCCGTTTGTACTGGTGGGCGACAGCGGGCAGGACGACCCGGTGATCTACCAGGAAGTGGTAAAACAATATCCGGACAGGATACTGGCCATTTATATCCGCGACGTCCAGCTTCCCGATAGGGAAAAAATAGCTTTGGACGTATCCAGATCACTCTCCGAAAGCAAAGTGGAAATGGTGGTTGTAGATAACACGTTGGAAGCAGCGGAGCACGCTGCGACACTCGGCCTGATCTACCGGGAAGCGCTGCCGGTTATTGAACACGAAAAGGCCCGGGATAAGGGCGAGAAGCCGGGTAAGGAAGATCCCTCCGCATTTTCAGACTGACTGGCACAGTTTGAGCCGCTTAGGTCGCGATGCCTTCATCAGTTATCCTTAAATACGAATACAACGAAGCGGCGGAAGTGCTGACGATCACGTTTATCTCCGGAAAGGTTTACGATTACCTGGCAGTGCCTAAAGCCGTATATGAAAGAATGCGGGCAACGGTTGCAAAGGGCATATTCTTCAACCGGGAAATCAAAGACAGGTTTGAATGCGTGAAACACTGATCATCGTGCAAGTTTTTTTTCAACCAGCGCTTTCCTGTGCAGCCATCGGTTGATGGGCTCAGGGTGGTAGAGCGGCTTTCCCTTGCTATTGGCGAGCCCGGCGGATTTCATCAGGGAATTGCTCAGTGCTTTCAGTTTTTTACTTCGGGTGCTGCGATTGAATATCTTTTCGAAAACGGCGATCCCTTTCTTTATGATGCGCAGCTCTTCTTTCGGTTGTTTCAGCTTACGGTAGATGATCATCAGCCGCTGGAAAGGCGTTTCGTTCGTTGTTCCCGAGCGGATCGCGTCTTCGTAAAGGGCAGCGGCCTCCTCCAGTTTGCCTTGTTTTTCAAGTGCGGCGGCGTCGTCGATATCATTGGCAATAACCGGTTTCATCTCAAACCTCCAGGATATAAAATGGATGGGCATATCCCAGCTTATTCAGCACCGGTACCGCCACGTTGAATATTTTAACTCCGCCGGGGATCTCGCCTTCCAACACCCCAACATGGGCATGGCCGTGAAAGCAGGCTACTACGTTACGGCGGATCAACGGTTCAGCAAGTCTTGAGCATCCGAGAAAAGGGAAGATCGCCTCCGGTTCACCCTGGACTGTTGAACGTGCGGGCGAATAATGTAATACGGCGATCTTGGGGATATTGTCATTTTCCTGGTCGAGACGCGCCAGCGCCCGGTCCAGCCGCAGCGCCTCGTCTACGGCCTCTTGTACAAACGCTTTCATTGCGCCTTCACCAAACATCGACAGCTGATGGTTGTCGAAACCGCCGCCAAAGCCTTTTACACCGGCAAAGCCAACACCTTTAATAATGACACTTTCGCCGTCCAGCACGTGCACGTGTTCTGTCTGTACCATCTGGCGGATGAGTTTGTGCCTGCCTTTTTCAAAATCGTGGTTACCCAGCACAGCTACCACCGGTACACTGCAATTGCGCAGTTCCTCACTCAGTACCTGGGCTTCGCCTTCGTCGCCGGTATCGGTGAGGTCGCCGGCGATGATCAGCACATCAGCCTGCCTTGATACTTCTTTGAAATATTCGGCCCACTTGCCTTTATCGGTTTCCTTTACATGGATATCGGCAACCGCAGCAACACGGACTTTATTTTCCTCTTCAGCCATAGTTAAACCGTTTTAATCGTGGTGACCTTATATTCCCATTCGCGGATATCGATCGCGTACTGGGTCTGGTCAATGATGGGCCCGCGGCAGACTTTTTCCCAGGGAGCCGGCATGTCATACTGCGATCGGGCGCGTTCCATCAGCTCGTCGAAAAGCCACTGCGGTATGATATCCCGGTAGTCGGAAGGGTAGCAGAACTGGAACATCAGTATCGAAGACAGCAGGATATGCCAGTGCGGATCCATCCGGAAAAGGATCCGTTTCCAGTCCAGCTTTTTTCCGTAGCGGAGTATGATGTGGTTCACGTCCGCACCGTCAAACCGTTCGCGGTTCTGTACATAAATTTTACAGAAGATGAGTTCTTCTGCCGGCAGGAACTTCACTTTCCGGTCCATGAAGGTTCCTTCCGAGGCATTTTCATACCAGCTGTCATCTACGCGGCAAATGTTGTTTACCGTATCCCAGATCACATCGATGAAATATTCACCATTGAAAATCTTGGCCAGCCACCGCACATCATACAACTGCGTTTCGAATCCTTTGTCCTG
>DASVBM010000056.1:0-8588 GCA_036375835.1 Chitinophagaceae bacterium
GAACAGGATTGTCAACGGTGCCGCGGGGAATGGCTGAACAAACGACTGGTTCAGTAAACCACCACCGGTTTTTATTTCAAGCCGGTGTATAAACGGGTATTCCAGTGATCCGGTTCGGATATAGCCTTGCTGGCCGGCCGCGGAAAAAGGGATAACAGCCAGCGCCAATCTAAAAAGAAGTTTAATTTGCATAGTGGCAAAACAGTTCAGCCGGATGAGCAATTATTTGATCAAAAATACCTGTATAGTCAACGAAGGAACAAAAATTTACGGTGACGTACATATAAAACATGGCCGCATTGAAAAGCTGGGCACGGGTCTGAAAGTGCAGGGAAACCCGACCGAAATTGACGGCGGCGGGTTGTTTTTACTGCCCGGCGCAATCGACGACCAGGTGCATTTTCGGGAGCCGGGCCTTACCCATAAGGCGGATATTGGCTCCGAATCGAGGGCGGCCGTGGCCGGCGGTGTTACCTCGTTCATGGAAATGCCGAATACCGTGCCCGCTGCGTTTACACAGGACTTACTGGAACAGAAATATTCAATCGCGAACCAGTCTTCCCTTGCTAACTATTCATTCTATATGGGTACTTCCGATGAAAACCTTGAAGAGGTATTACGTACCAATAAGAAGAAGAACGAAGTCTGCGGGGTGAAGATATTTATGGGTTCATCAACAGGAAACCTGCTGGTTGAGAACCCGCTGGTGCTGGACCGCGTGTTTGGCGGTGTGGAGTTACTTATTGCCACACATTGCGAAGAAGAACGCATGATCCGGGAAAATTTTGAGCGGTTAAAAGAAAAAAAAGGTGTTTTAACGCCTGCCGATCACCCGGTGATCCGCGATGAAGAAGAGTGTTTCGAATCTTCATTTAAAGCTGTTCAACTGGCGAAGAAACATGGGTCACGCCTGCATATTCTGCATATCTCCACTGAAAAGGAACTCCGGTTATTCACCAACATGATTCCATTGCGCGAAAAACGGATCACCGCGGAGGTATGCGTACACCACCTGCACTTCACCAGTGACGATTATCGTGACCTCGGTAACCTCATTAAATGTAACCCTGCCATTAAAGCCCCTCATCATCGTGAAGCGCTCTGGGAAGCCCTCCTGGATGACAGGCTGGACGTGATTGCCACCGATCATGCGCCTCATACCTGGGAAGAAAAGAACGAGCCGTATGAGAAGGCACATGCCGGCCTGCCACTTGTACAACATTCCCTGTTGCTGATGTTGCACTATGTGAACCAGGGCAGGATCTCTATCGAAAAGGTGGTTGAGAAAATGAGCCATGCAGTAGCTGAGTGTTTCCAGGTGAAAGACCGGGGTTATATCCGCGAAGGGTATTTTGCCGACCTGGTGCTGGTGGATATGAACCAACCGTTTACGGTTACCCGTGAGAATATTCTTTACAAGTGCGGCTGGAGCCCCCTTGAGCATTTCACGATGCCGGCGACCGTCACCCACACTTTTGTCAGCGGCCACCTGGCGTACCGCAATGGCGTTTTTGATGAATCTGTCAGGGGCCGGCGACTCAACTTCAACCGCGACTGATGTTTGCCGATAAAACAACCCTGACTGACCTTTCTATCTTTCATCACGAAGAAGAGTTATCCGTATTCCATTATCTGAATCATACCAGGACTGTCGGGGGAAAGGAATGGCTGCGGCAGGTGCTGAGCCACCCTTTCGGAGATATCGCTTCCATTAAAGGAGCACAATCGATCATCCGCTCTTTGCTGCCATATACCGGGAGCTGGCCGGTGACTATCACCAATGGAACGATCATGGTGATAGAAAAGTTTTTTGATACCCCGGTGGAAGACATGTCTATTGGCTCGAACCGGTTCAACAGCTTTCTATACCAGGTATTCTATTCAGCGGACTTTGCGCTGGCCCGTTTTTCCGTTCAGCACTTCGTGAATTTTGTAAAGGGAATGCGGGAGATGTCAGCCATACTAGGCGATACAGATGCGCAGCAGCTGCAGGTATGGCACCAGCGGATTGATATGTTGCTTGCAAAACCTGTTATCCGTGAAATGCTGGATCACCAGGCTGGTAAAAAGTTATCGGCCGGCCAGATTCTGCGGTACGGTGCTTTTCTCCGGCGGCAATTCAAATCCGAGATTTTTGAACTGGTGGACATTTACTGCCGGCTGGATGCATACTATAGTATGGCTGTTGCCTGCGACCGTTACCAGTTACATTTCCCTGAGATCACGGAATCGGACGATCCATATATTGAAGCTACCGGATTGTTCCACCTCCTGTTGCCCACACCGGTGGCCTACGAGGTAGAACTGGGCAGGCCGAAGAATTTTCTGTTTCTCACCGGTGCTAACATGGCGGGGAAAAGCACGTTCATCAAAGCTGTTGGCGTGGCGGTTTACCTGGCTCATGTTGGTATGGCGGTGCCCGCCAGGCAAATGCAGCTCAGCCTTTTCCAGGGCCTGCTCGGGAATATCCAGGTAATGGACAACCTGGTAAAGGGAGAGAGCTATTTCTTTAATGAGGTGCAGCGTATCCGTAGCACGATCGAACGTATCAGTGACGGTAAAAACTGGCTCATCCTGATCGATGAGTTGTTTAAAGGCACCAATGTACAGGACGCGATGAAATGCAGCATGACGGTGATCGAAGGGCTGCGTAAAATGCACAATGCGCTGTTTATTTTATCAACCCACCTTTACGAGATCGGCGAAACGCTGAAGCAGTACGACAATATCCAGTTCCGTTATTTTGAAACGCATGTTGACAAAGACCAGCTTGTGTTTTCCTACCAGCTGAAAGACGGTATCAGCAGTGACCGCCTGGGTTACCTGATATTGAAACGCGAGGGAGTGGTGGATTTACTGCAGAAGTTATAGGGCTGTATTCCCCGAAGACTTAGGAGAAAAACAGGTCATTCATTGACTACCGGGTTGGCTTTGTACTACATCCGGCATTTTGTATATTGTATCAGCCCTGGACCTGAAGTGTCTCGTATGAACCCGGCACAGCGGTTCAGCTAACCCTAAAAACCCAAACCCGATGCTTGTAAAAACATTTGGCAGTGCCGTCTACGGCGTTGAAGCCATCACCATCACAGTTGAAGTAAACGTCTCCAACGGTCAGAAATACCTGATTGTCGGATTGCCGGACAATGCGGTAAAAGAAAGTATCCAGCGGCTTGAAAGCGCCATAAAATCGAATGATTACTACATGCCGCGCATCAAGATCACCGTCAACCTTGCACCGGCCGATATACGTAAGTCCGGCTCTGCCTTCGACCTGCCGATCGCGATCGGGGTACTTGGCGCGAGCGAACAGATTGCCGATCCCGACAGGCTGAAGGACTATGTGATCATGGGTGAACTCAGCCTCGATGGAACTGTCAAACCTATAAAAGGGGCATTGCCCATTGCGATTCAGGCAAGACGGGAAGGTTTCAAAGGGCTGATCGTGCCGATCGAAAACCAACGCGAGGCGGCGATGGTCAATAACCTGTCTGTTTATGGTGTGAGCCACCTGAACGATGTAGTAAAGTTTTTCGCCGATGAAACGGTTTTAAAGCCGGTACATGTTGACGCAAGGGAAGAATTTTTCAGTTCTCAGTACGATTTTGAATTCGACTTCAGCGATGTAAAGGGCCAGGAAAATATCAAACGCGCACTGGAGATCGCCGCTGCCGGGGGACACAACGCCATTCTTATCGGTCCGCCGGGCGCGGGTAAAACCATGCTTGCAAAGCGGTTGCCTACGATACTACCGCCACTCAGCCTGGTGGAAGCCCTGGAGACAACAAAGATCCATTCCGTTGCCGGTAAATTGCCCGAGCATGCCACGCTGGTGAGTAAAAGGCCTTTCCGCTCACCGCATCACACCATCAGCGATGTTGCATTGGTAGGTGGTGGAAGCGTTCCGCAACCGGGAGAGATTTCGCTGGCGCATAACGGCGTCTTGTTTCTTGACGAGCTGCCGGAATTTAAAAGAACCGTACTGGAGGTGATGCGGCAGCCCATGGAAGAACGGAGGGTAACAATATCGCGCGCAAAGGTTGCGCTTGATTTTCCTGCAAGTTTCATGTTGATCGCTTCGATGAATCCCTGCCCCTGCGGATTTTATAATCATCCCGAACGGGAATGCACCTGTCCGCCGGGAGCAGTGCAGAAGTATCTGAACAAAGTGTCGGGCCCGCTCCTGGACCGGATTGACCTACATGTAGAGGTGACGCCGGTTCCTTTTTCGGAACTGAGCAACATGAATGCTAAGGGAGAACCATCGGCGGCGATCCGTGAGCGCGTTATGCAGGCCAGATTGCTGCAGGCGGAACGATATAAAAAATATGAGGGCATCTATTGCAACGCCCAGATGAGTTCAAAAATGCTGCGCGAGATCTGCGTGATAGGGACGGCGGGAGAGAGCCTGCTGAAAAGGGCGATGGAGAAACTGAATTTATCCGCACGTGCCTACGACCGGATACTGAAAGTAAGTCGGACCGTTGCGGACCTCGCTGCGAGTGAAGACATACGTACCGAACACCTGGCTGAGGCAATACAGTACCGCAGCCTCGACCGCGAAGGCTGGGCCGGGTGAACGCTGCACAGCGAACCTGCCGTAAAAACTGTGCGACGCAACATCATCCGATGGGTATTCCGGAGCTGGGTTCATAATATTTATCTTCGCTGAAATGGAAGCGGTTATTTATAAATCCACCGGGAGTTGGTACGTAGCAAAGAACAAAGACGGCCAGGCATTCAACGCCCGGATCAAAGGTGTATTCAAGATCGACGAGATCACATCCAGTAATCCCATAGCGGTTGGTGATCATGTGGAGCTGGAAGAAGAGCCCGGCGTGGGTACCTGGATGATCACTGAAATTTATGAGCGCAGGAATTACGTGGTCCGTTCTTCTCCGCACCAGAAATCCAAAATGCATATTGTAGCGGCAAATATCGACCAGAGTATCCTCTTCGCTACTTTAAAAGAGCCGCGCACCTCCCAGGGCTTCATCGATCGCTTCCTGGTTTCCTGCGAGGCATTTCACGTTCCCGCGATAATTGTCTTCAACAAAGCCGATATCTATCGCCAGAAAGAAATGGATAGGTTCGGGGAAATGCGGGACATGTATGAAAAAGCAGGATACCGGGTATTCCTCACCAGTGTTACCCTTCACCAGGGAATTGATGAGCTGAAAGCAATGCTGAAACAGAAAATTACCCTTGTCAGCGGGCATAGTGGTGTAGGCAAATCCAGTTTAATGAACGCGATCTACCCGCAGCTTGGTTTGAAAACGCAAAATGTGAGTGGCTGGAGTGGCAAGGGACAACACACGACCACTTTTGCCGAGATGTTCGATCTGCCGGCTGATTCAGGTGGCGGAAAAATCATCGATACTCCGGGGGTCAAGGAATTCGGAATCGTGGATATTCCCAGGCAGGAACTTTCGCATTATTTCCCGGAGATGAGAGAGCGTTTAAACGACTGCCAGTTCAACAACTGCCTTCACGTGAATGAACCGGGTTGCGCCATAAAGGAAGCGGTGGCAAATGGAGAAATATCCATGGAGCGCTATATCAGCTATAACAACATACTGGATTCAATAGACGAGCACAGTTACTAGAACACCCGCCCATGCAGGAAGTTGGCCAGTTCGGCAATCACTTTGTTGGGCTTGCCGGTCTTCGGAAAAATACTGACGCCGTTGTAAATGTTGTAATGAAGGGTGAGCGGATGTCCTTTATACCTGAAATGCCATTCTACGGTGGCGGAATCGTCTTCCTTATCACTGAACTTCACTTTCAGTTCTCTTGCCATTACGTTGGCAATGCTGTAAAACTTCTTCAGCCCGCAGTTGTCGTCTATTACAGCTTCTAATGTGCCCATCGTTGTTTGTAACTGGTAGTTCATAACGTTCTGATTTATCAGGTCAATAATGATTGTTGTCCGCTCAGTTACCAGGCCTGTACACAGCCAGGCGCTACAGGTGACGGAACACTGTACTGTTATGAACCAATCGCTGCAAAAACCGGGGACACTAGAACTTGTTCATGCGGTACTTCTTTCCCTTCTTCAAATCCTTTGCCGCTTTTGGATCGCCGCTCAGAATTCTTTCAGCACCTACGTTTGCACCATTGCTGGGGCAGCCCTTTTTATTGGAACGGAACAGACTGCAGGAAGCCAGGAGGACAGATGCTGCCAGTGCTACGAGAAAGAATCGCTTCATGTGAGAGTTTTACCGCAGCAAAATACCGAAATTCCTTTTCTCCGAACCGTTCGCAACCAAAAGTTGCAATAATATTGACCGGAAAGGAGGCCGCTGAGCTGCATTGAAGGCGTATTAAATTAATGTGAACAAAAACAGCATTCCGGGTATGCGCCTTATTTCCCGTTTTCGTTGATATTCCCAAACCAGGACGCGTATTTCACATAATTATTAGCGATCCGGTCAATCTCACCGTGCAGAAGCTCTTTGGAAATATCCTTTACCTTTCTGGCGGGTACGCCTGCATAGATACTGCCTTCTTCCACTACCGTACCCTCCAGCACCACAGACCCGGCGGCGATGATAGAGTTACTATGCACCACGCAGCGGTCCATTACAATGGCACCCATACCAATAAGCACGTTATCGTGTACGGTGCAACCGTGAACTATCGCATTATGCCCGATAGAAACATTATTCCCGATCTCTGTGGGGTTGCGTTCGAAAGTGCAGTGTATCACCGCGCCATCCTGCACGTTTACCTTGTTACCCATTTTAATATAGTTCACGTCTCCACGTACCACGGCGTTGAACCAGAAGCTGCAGTCATCCCCCGCCCGTACTTCACCCACAATAGTCGCATTCGGTGCGATAAAACAGTTTTTTCCGAATTCGGGTGATTTGCCATTAACGGGAAATATCGTTGCCATACTCGTATTTGGTTGGTCCGGCACAAAAATAAGGGAAGGCAGGCAGGCTGTGGGTGCGTGTTATCATGATTCTCACAGGGTTTTGCATTATTCTGTTGTTTGCAGACCTTCGCTGCATGGACAACCGGAAGCTTTTCTTTCGTCATGTAGCGCAGACCTCTCCGTCGCCGATCGCATTGGAAATGGTAAAGGCCGAAGGATGTTATATCTATGACGTGACCGGTAAAAAATACCTGGACCTGATCTCCGGGTTCAGCGTCGCGAACATCGGGCATAGCCACCCCACGGTTGTAAAAGCGGTGCAGCAACAGGCTTCAGATTACATGCACCTGATTGTTTATGGGGAATTTATCGAGCAACCCCAGGTACAATATGCAAAACTGCTGACCGGCAACCTTCCAGGCTCGCTGAACTGCGTTTATTTTACCAATAGTGGTGCTGAAGCAGTGGAGGGAGCGATGAAGCTTGCAAAAAGAGCAACGGGTCGCTCCAAAATGCTCGCCTTCAGCAAAAGTTATCACGGTAGTACACAGGGTGCATTAAGTATGATGGGTGATGAGGCGTTTCGCAATGCCTTCCGCCCACTCTTACCTGAAATTTACCATTATGACTTTGGCGCGGAAGAAGCCATCACGGCAATTGATGAAACCGTCGCCTGTATTCTGATGGAAGTCGTACAGGCGGAAGCAGGTATAGTGAAAGCAAACCCCGCCTGGTTACAAAGCCTGGCAGCGCGATGCAGGGAAAAAGGAGCATTGCTGATCGTTGACGAGATTCAATCCGGCTTCGGCAGAACAGGCGCGCTTTGGGCGTTTACCAAATACGACGTTATTCCGGACATTTTGCTGCTTGGTAAGGCCCTCGGTGGCGGAATGCCCCTCGGCGCCTTCATTGCCGACCATCAGCTGATGGACCTGCTTACACACGACCCCGTGCTGGGGCATATCACTACTTTCGGCGGGCATCCGGTTTCCTGCGCGGCCGGTAAAGCTGCCTTTGAAATATTGCTTCAGGAGAACTGGATTCCGGAAATTCCGGAAAAAGAGAAAATCCTGATGGATATCACGCATCCGGTGATCAGATCTAAACGGAGCGCTGGCCTGTGGATGGCTGTCGAATTCTCATCATTCGAAACCTGCCGGGCTGTGGCACAATTGTGCATTGACGAAGGCTTTATTACGGACTGGTTCCTGTTTGCACCGCATTGCCTGCGGGTCGCTCCTCCTTTAAGCATAACTACCGCAGAACTCAATGATTTTTCCCGCAGGTTTGTAGCATTGCTTGACCGCCTCCCGCAAAATTGATGTTGAAGAGCTTCCTCAAGGTATTTTAAGAATGATTCCTGTACCGTTCCACCCCAAACTACCTGCTGGTTTGTCGCGCGCTAACGAACTGGTATAATGCTTGTAATACAGGAATTAACATTCTTCATCAATTAAATATTCAGTTTATGACCGACAATCAAAAGTTCTTATCCGGGCTTGCGCTGGGCGCGGCTGCTGGTGCTGCCATCGCTATCCTTCTTCAGAGTGACAGGGGTAAGGAGATGCTCGACAACATCAAGGATTTCGCATCAAAAACCGGAGATAAAGTTAAAGACAGCCTCGGCGGACTTACAGACGAGGTAAGCGGTCTCTGGAACAGGGGTAATAGCAAAACTGAACAAACTGCTGAAAATGCCGTTTAACAA
>DASVBM010000396.1:0-4789 GCA_036375835.1 Chitinophagaceae bacterium
TACTGATTGCTGCTGCGCGCGCAATACATTTTATTGTTGAGGTCGTCGTAATCCGTGGGATTAACAAAACGGCCACTGTTGCCATGGTTTGCACTGGTGAAAGAAGTGCCGCCATTCGAAGACCGGTAAAAATTATTGTAAACGTAGCTGGTAAACTGGTACTGTGGTTCGTCCTGGTCGATGTGGCAGAATGCACCATCGCCGCCGGTCACTTCGGATGTGTTCTGCAACACCGCCTGTGTGAATCGATGGCTGCCGTTGTCCTGCGCACCAGCGAGGAAATTAAACGACCCGGCGGTCGGGTTCATTGCGCAGGAATAAAACTGCAGGGTATTGTAGTTGCCGCCTTTGCTGCTGATGGCTGGCATGGCGTCGTTCGCGTTACCGCTGCGATACACTGCGCCGTCATTGGTGAAATATACTACGTTGCCATTGCCCGGCTGAAATATGATATTATGCTGATCGGCGTGTACGTCCTGGAAACCATAGCCGCCGTACCAATGTGCAATCTGGCTCCAGCTCATTCCACCGTCCGTGGTTTTGAAAAGGTCTACGCCGCCTACAAAAACAGTTTGCGGATTATCAGGCGACACCGCGATGGCAAGGTCATACCAGGCCTGCCCTCTTGAGAAGTCCGCAGCTGAAATGCCACCATCGGCATCGTCGGGCTCGGTGCGGGATACGTAAGTCAAACCACCATCAGTGCTTTGCAGGATACCATTCACCGCACTGCCCAGTTCCACCAGCGCGTAGATATATGCTGCATTACCGGGGGCGGTGGCGATTTCAATACGATCTGCGGAGATAGGCAAGGTGGCTGCTGCGCCCCAACTGATGCCATCGTTGGTTGACTTATGAATACTGCCGCTTAGGGAACTGCTTTCCACGCCCCTGAGTGTCGCATACAGGAAGCCGTTTGCAGCCTGCTCAATATCATAGCAGACATTACTGTTGGTGCCACTGATCCCGAGACCGGTTCCCAGGACCTTTGTAAAGCTGGATCCACCGTTCGTTGATCGGAATAATCCCTGTTGGGTACAGCTAAACAGTGTTCCGGCTGTGCTCACCAGGAGTTTCTGGTTGTAATAAAAGTTTGAATTGTTGGTCGATGTCAGCTGACTCCAGCTGTTGCCGCCATCCGTGCTTTTCCAGATGCCAAGCCCGCGGATCGCATCGCTGTTTCCATACCCTTCTCCCGTACCAAAATACATTACCAGCGGGTTGGTAGGATCCTGTGCAATAGAAGTGATGGCGAGGTTGCCAAACAGGTCATTTACCGGCATCCAGTTCGGTTCTGCAGCCGTGATATCAGTGGTTTTCCAGAGTCCGCCACCTACACTGCCTGCCCATACGGTTTTCCGGGTCGCGTCGTTGAGATCGACAAGTAAAGCGCGCGTTCTTCCGCCAAAATTTTTCGGGCCGATAGAAACCCATTGTATACCAGGGATAGCCTGTGTTGACTTAGCCGCAATCAATCCTTTTGTATAATCCCAGGCCTGCAGGATGCGTTGCGTAGGAACATAGCCGAGTGCAGGGTCTTTCGTCATCTCAAACTCCTGTTCCCATGCGAGGTCAATACGATCACGCAGGGGTATTTTCTTCACTGAAGGCTCTTTACTGCTGAGGTAAATGACCGTAGTTGTTCCGGCGCAGACAAGGAAGGCAATTGCCAGCATGAGGAAAGTCCTGGCGGTAAAATTTTGCATAATATAGGCGTGCTTAGGTAAGGCAGTCAAATATAACAAAACCAACGGTCCTGAGCCGGGAGGCTACTGGTTTTTAAGGAATTTGAAAGTCACGGTGTTGCTGAATTGGCGCCGGTTTATCTTTGCCCGATGAAGATCGTACTGGCTCAGCAGAACTACCACATCGGCAATTTTGAATTGAATACCAGCAAAATTATCGACGCAATCCGGCAGGCAAAGGCGCAAAAAGCTGACCTGGTGGTATTCTCTGAGCTTTCAGTTTGCGGCTATCCGCCACTCGATCTGCTTGAATTTGCCGATTTTATTAACAAAAGCTATGAAGCGGTAGAAAGGATTGCGGCATACGCCGATGACATCGGTGTATTACTGGGTGCGCCTGCAAAAAACAAAGTGAGCGAGGGGAAGGACCTGTACAATGCTGCGTATTTCCTGCATGAAAAGCAGGTAAAGGCACAGGTGTATAAAACACTTTTGCCGACCTACGACGTCTTTGATGAGTATCGTTATTTCGAGCCTGCTTCTGATTGGAAGGTGGTTGAGTTTAAAGGGATGAAGCTGGCAGTTACTATTTGCGAGGATATCTGGAACCTTGTTGATAACCCGATGTACCGATATAACCCGATGGACCAGCTGATTTTACAGCGGCCCGACCTGATGATCAACCTCAGCGCATCACCATTCGATTACACCCATGCCAACGACAGGCGGGAAATCTGCCGCAATAACGTGATCAAATACGGTCTTCCGCTGATCTACTGTAACGCGGTGGGCGGGCAGACTGAACTTGTGTTCGATGGTGGTTCACTTGTATTCGATAAGACCGGCAAATTATGCAGGGAACTGCCGCAGTTTGAGGAAAGCATTTTTTCTGTAGAAGTGAACGGTTCCGACATCATCTCGTCAGCCTGTGATCCCGGCCCCTCAGCCCAGGTGTTAGTTGAACCGGAACGGTTTGAGCCGGAGCTGAACATTGCCATGGTACACCGGGCCCTGCTTACCGGAATCCGGGACTATTTCCGCAAGATGGGTTTTGAAAAAGCGATCGTTGGTTCCTCCGGGGGCATCGATTCAGCAGTTACGATCAGCCTGGCCTGCGAGGCGCTCGGGAAGGAGAACGTCCGCGCGGTCATGATGCCTTCGCCCTACTCAACCTCGCATTCCGTAGACGATGCGGTAGCCCTCAGCAGGAACCTGGGCAACCCTTACGACGTAATCCGGATAGATGAAATCTATCAATCGTTTCTGGAGACTCTGGAGCCGGTATTCGGCGATCTTCCGTTTTCGGTTGCAGAAGAAAATATCCAGAGCCGTGCCCGCGGCAATCTGCTGATGGCAATCGCTAACAAATTCGGATATGTACTGCTGAACACCTCAAATAAAAGCGAGCTGGCAACCGGGTATGGAACTCTTTACGGCGATATGGCCGGCGGACTGGCAGTGCTGGGCGACTGCTACAAGCAACAGGTTTACGCGCTGGCGCGTTATATTAATCGTGAAAAGGAAATTATCCCGCGCCAGATCATCGATAAAGCTCCAAGCGCAGAACTTCGTCCCAACCAGAAAGACAGCGACAGCCTTCCGGAATACCATGTTCTGGACCAGGTCCTTTTCCAGTACATAGAAAAACGTTCAGGACCTGAGGCGATCAAGCAGCTTGGGTTCGACGGGCCGGTAGTAGACCGCGTGCTGAAGCTGGTGAATACAAATGAATACAAGCGTAACCAGTTCTGTCCCATTATCCGTGTGTCTCCCAAAGCATTCGGGGTTGGCCGACGGATACCCATTGTGGCGAAATACCTGAATTGAGCTGGTCGGGTTTTTGTGCTGTGTTTAAAAAGGCAATATGAAAAAGCCCTGGCAGAATCACAGGTTTGCTGTTATACTGGTTACCCTGTATCTGGTGATATACACCATCCTTCACCAGATCGGTGCTTCAGCCGTGCTGCTGGGCGGGATGTTTGCCCTTTCACCGTTCCTGGTAGTGTGGATGGCCTATACCATCCTCCGGCACGCGCCTTACAATGGCGGCGAACTGGCGGAGGGTGAAGAGTGGGGATACCAGGATAAAAAGAAAAAAGAAAACGGGGAATTCTGAACTACCCGGTAAACCGCAACTTTAATGTATCACCATAAGTGGAACATGGCTGTGAAATGCCAGTGAGCGGGTATGGCTTTTACGGAACAACCCTTCGAATAAGCCATGTTTTTTAGGAATGGTGATAATCATGTCGATATTGTTCGCATCGACAAAATTGTTGATGGCTTCGGTGAAATGAGTTTCGTGGATGAAATGGTATCCCGGGTCATATCCCTGGAACAGTGTATCTAGCATCAGGCTTTCGAACTGTTCATCGGCTTTTGTGGGTTTTTCCGATACGTTCAGGATATGGAGTTTTGCACGGGTAAGATCAAGCAGGTTTTTGATCGGGAGTACCGGCATTGTTTCTACCACTTTCCGGAAATCGCAGGCGAGTACCACCTGGCGGATAGATTTATACGTTGCATGCCGGGGTATTATGAAGACCGGAACCGGAACATGTTTGGCAACGCTGATGGTATTACTGCCGATGAGTACTTCTTCCACCTTGCTTCCACCGGTAATGCCCATCACGATCGCGTCAATTTCTTCGTGTTTGCATAGTTCCTGAACGCCGCTTGTGAGTAACTGGAACTCGCTTTTCGTTTCGAACAGCATGGGCCGGCTGCAGGAAGACTGTAGTTCAGCCCGGAATTTCTGCAGTCCCTCTTCGCTTGTTTTTTTTAGTACATCAATATCGAATAACTGCACCGCGGGCATGGAAGGATCTGCTGCGATAGGAGCCTGATAGGCATTATACAGAATGATTTTCTGGATACCGGTATCACAGGCGAGTGATACAGCGTAGCGACCAGCGTTCATTGCGATGTCAGAAAAATCTGTCGGTACAAGGATACTGTTCATGGTACAGTCAATTGTAGCTTAAAGTTAGACAACCCCTGATGATTCTCATGATGATTTTAATCACCGGACACCCGCCATTACAGGTTTTCAATGATGCCGGCGATACCCTGCCCCCCACCCACACAGGCGGTGACGATCCCGT
>DASVBM010000095.1:0-7731 GCA_036375835.1 Chitinophagaceae bacterium
AGAACTGTGAAACATATCCGGGTACTTCAGCGGTTTGTCCTCGCCTTCTGTCACGCTCATCACCACCACGCGTTCGTCTTCGCCTAGGTCAAACATAGCGGGACAAACCAGGTTGCCTACATTCTCAATCATCAGTATCGACCGTTCTGAAGGTTTCATCCCTTCCACCGCGTGGAGTACCATGTGGGCATCAAGGTGACACCCCTTTCCGGTATTGATCTGCGTCACTTTTGTGCCCGTGGCATGAATGCGGTCTGCGTCATTCGCTGTTTGCTGATCGCCTTCAATTACAAAAAATTCCATCTCGCCTTTCAGGTCGGTGAGTGTACGTTCCAGTAAACTTGTCTTACCACTTCCGGGTGAACTCACCAGGTTCACTGCAACTATCTGCTTTGCTGCGAAATAACCGCGGTTGCGTTCTGCAAGCAGGCGGTTTTCCATCAGTATGTCCTGCTGAACCTGAATCACTTTTTTTTCATGGCTGTGCGTGCCACCGTGCCCGTGGTGGCCATTACCGGATTGAACAATACTTTGTTCCGTATCATGCTTTGTTTCTGTACCACATCCGCAGGTTGCACACATAAAAGAAATTTTATTGATCAATGCACGATCATCCGCTTTACATGGAGCTCACGTCCCTGCAACAGCTCAGGAGCATACCGGCTGCAGTTCGGACAGGCATCGCACCAATCGTTCATCATAAATTCAGTATTACACTCACCACACCTTCCTTTAGCGGGTATAAGGTTGATTTTCCGGGAAGTTTTTTCCAGCACGGTTCCTTTCACCGCCTGCTGCCATGCAAAGTCGAAAGCCTGCATTTCCACTGTGCTGAACTGCCCGATATCAAGTTCGATTTCGTCAATAGACGCAGCGCCCGACTTCGTCATTTCATGTTCAGCGATGGATATGATATTCATCACTATCGACAGCTCATGCATGGTTAAGCGTCTTTATTCTTCTCTTTCCGCAGCCAGCGAAAAAACCCGAATGCAGCAAACGCAATTAATGCGGCTGTTGCAAACATGTGAATCGGTTCGGTGAAATAATGGATGATCGTATATCCCCCGGTTTCACCATGGCCTTCATGAGCCATGGCAAGAAAAGGAACCAGCGCTGAAAACAAACAGGTAGCCAATGCTTTCATAACGAAACTTTTAATAAAAGTCCGGCGCATCCCCATCCTGTGCAATGATTTCTGTCACTCAGAAAGATGACTTAGGTGCTACCGCAAAACAGCGTTTGTCATGTTCCGCAGCTCTGAAGAAGTGGTTGTGAATCTGCGATGAAAACCAACGGGGTCATGGCCTGACGGTCGCGGCGAGCCAGGCCATTGTACCCATACCCGTCTCTATTGCCGATTCGTCTATATCGAACAACGGGGTATGTACATTATGAACAATCCCTCTTCGCTCGTTCCGTACGCCTAGCCTGAAAAAGCATCCGGGAATTTCCTGTGTATAGTAGCCGAAATCCTCGGCGCCCATGCGGATTTCCGTTTCCTCAACGTTCCCCGCACCCAGGAATTCTTCCGCAAGTTTCCAGGCTTGCCCGGTGAGTTGCTCGTCATTATCTACACAGGGATAACCCACATCGATGTGCAGGTCAATCTCCGCGCCCAGGGCATGCGCCATCCCTGTCGCATGCTGCCTGATGATATCGTGTGCTTTTCTGCGCCAGCCCTCATCCATCGCGCGGAACGTACCCATCATCTTCACTTCAGATGGAATTACGTTGGTGGTATGCCCACCCTGTATCGAACAGATGGATAGCACCGACGGACTTAAGGGATTGTTGTTGCGGGAGATCACCTGTTGCAGGCTGGTCACCAGCTGCGCGGCAACAAGTATCGTGTCGATGGTAAGGTGCGGCGCTGCGGCGTGGCCTCCCTTTCCCCTGATTGTAATGTATATCTCATCTGCACTCGCCATCACTCTCCCCTTCCGGAAGCTGAGCTTACCCGCATCAAGAGCGGGATTTACGTGCAGTGCTATGATCGCCTGTGGCGCCGGGTTGGTCAATACGCCGTCCCGTATCATCAGTGAAGCGCCACCCGGGTTTTTCTCTTCGCCCGGCTGAAATACCAGCTTGATCGTTCCTTCGATCTCTTCCCGCAATTCCGAAACTATCTTTGCAGCCCCCAGCAGGCAGGTCGTATGTACATCATGGCCGCAGGCATGCATCACCCCCTCGCGTGTTGACCGGTAAGGAACATTGTTCTGTTCAGGAATAGGAAGTGCATCCATATCTGCACGCAATGCGATACAGCGGCTTCCCGGTTTTTTTCCTTCGATGAGGGCAGCAACCCCTGTCGTAGCCATCACCTGGAAAGGGATATCCCATTCAGTCAGTTTCGAACAAATGAATTTGCTTGTTTCGAATTCCTGGTAGCTCAGTTCAGGATGGGCGTGCAGGTGTCGCCGTACCCCGGTAAATTCTGTTGCGTAAGATTGGGCGAGTTCCCGGATCTTTTCCTTTAACATGCCGGAAAGTTACTCCAGAAAAAGCTCTTCTTCTTCAGTGGGGGTATATTCAATTACATCCGGCACCACATATGCGCCATCGGGGAACAGGCGCGACAGCGACTTGCGGAAAGCTTCCGCGTCTTCTTTCTTAAGGAAATTGCCGATGCGTACTTTAAAATACGGTGACTGGTACAGTGTATATGTCTTCTCTTCCGGGAAGCGTGAAAGCAACTGCGCCTTTACGTCAAACGCGCGGCTGCGATCCCGGGTACTCAGTACCTGCACGCGGAACCCTTTATACTGGCCGTTGCTGGTCATGATGGATGTACGTTTGTTAATAGCTGACTGGCGTGCGGTCAGCACATCCAGCCTCGGATCTTTCTTCACGATTATGCTGTCTGAAGCAGAGGCCGCAAACCCGAATATGACGCCGGTAAAAAGCAGAATAAGCCTGTACATCCTTTTTGTTTTCCTGAAGATAACGTAACTGGTTTTAAAATGTTGTTAACTAGTACTTACCACCCCCGCTTCCGATGTTTTCGATTGGATGCCAGGTTGTTTTAACTTCCTGCATATCCATTATAAAGTAAGGTGATTCACCGCTTTCCGTACTCCAGTTCACCTGTGGATACAGCAGCACACGCTTCACGTTCAGCGAAGCTTTTTCCTGGATATCCTTCTGCAGCAGTTCGTCATCTTCACAGAAGATCACCGCGTTTACATCCATATGCGAAGCAAACTGGGTAGCCAGTTCGGAAGGTTTGCCGGTCAGGATATTTACAACGCCACCCGGAACGTCGGAAGAGTTGAGCACTTCGGCAAACGTCACTGAACAAAGCGGCTTGGTTTCGGAAGCAAGAATGACGATAGCATTACCGCCCGCTATTGCCGGGGCAATAATGGATACCAGCCCCAGCAGCGAATCATTCTGGGGAGCGATCGCGGCTACAACTCCGGTTGGTTCCGGCACGGAAAAGTTGAAGTGTGATGTAGCCACCGGGTTCACCGCTGAAAACACCTGCTGGTATTTATCACACCAGCCTGCGTAGTAGATTAACCGGTCGATTGCCATGTTCACCTCTTTCTCAGCTTCTGCTTTTGTGCTGTCCTGTTTTACCAGTTCGTCTATGAATTGTGCACGGCGTCCCTCCAGCATCTCGCCGATCCGGTAAAGGATCTGCCCCCGGTTATTCGCAGCACGGCCTGCCCAGCCTTTCTGTGCACCCCTGGCGGCAACAACCGCATCGCGGAAATCCTTACGGGAACTAAGGCATACATTGGCCAGCTGTTGCCCTTTGCGGTTCTGCGCCACGTAATACCGGCCTGACTCAGTGCGCGGAAACTGCCCGCCTATGTAAATCTTATAGGTCTTCAGCACTTCCAGCCGCTGCCCTGCCACCGGTTCCGGCGCCGCTACCGGTGATTTCGGCTGTTTTACAGCTGCTTTCTTTTTTATGATTGAACCTGCCATCTGATCAGTTTTGATTGATTATGATTAAGATAAATCCAGGTAAGCACCCAAGCCGTGCAATCCTCCTTCCCTGCCAAAGCCACTCTCCTTATATCCGCCGAACGGTGCAGTGGGATCAAACTTGTTATAGGTGTTGGCCCAGACCACACCGGCCCGCATCCGGGTAGTAAGGTTGAATATCTTTGAGCCCTTGTCTGTCCACACACCCGCACTCAGTCCGTATGGCGTATTGTTGGCCTTCTCGATCACTTCGTCGTCTGTTCTGAAGGTCTGCACCGCAAGCACCGGCCCGAAAATTTCTTCCTGCGCAATGCGGTTACTCTGCGCCACGTTGGTAAAGATCGTGGGCTTACAGAAAAACCCTTTCGACGGAAGCGAACAACCGCTCTGGTACATCTCGGCACCTTCATCAGCCCCGATCTTCAGGTATTTGTTGATATTGTCAAGCTGCTGCCTCGAGTTGATCGCACCTACATCTGTATTCTTATCCAGGGGATCGCCAACGATCAGCGTTTCGATCCGGTCTTTCAGTTTGCGGATGACCTCGTCGTAAACACTCTCCTGTACAAACAAACGCGAACCGGCGCAACACACATGACCCTGGTTGAAATAAATGCCATTGATAATACCCTCGACTGCCTGGTCGATCGGCGCGTCGTCAAAAATGATGTTCGCCGCCTTACCACCCAGTTCGAGCGTTACTTTCTTACGCGTGCCGGCTACTGCTTTCTGAATGATTTTTCCTACTTCAGTAGATCCTGTGAAAGCGATTTTATCAATGCCGGGGTGATTCACCATCGCTGCGCCGGTATCACCAAAACCCGTGAGTATATTCACCACCCCTTCAGGCAGCCCGCTTTCCTGTATGATCTCGGCAAGTTTTAATGCAGTCAACGGCGTTGTTTCTGCCGGCTTAAGCACCACGGTATTTCCGCAGGCCAGCGCGGGGGCAATTTTCCATGCCGCCATCAGCAAAGGAAAATTCCAGGGTATTATCTGCCCCGCCACACCAAGTGGCTGCGGTACACGATTCGGGAAGGCGTATTGCAATTTATCGGCCCAGCCGGCGTAATAAAAGAAATGGTTCGCCACCAGCGGAATGTCCACGTCCCTCGACTCCTTGATCGGCTTTCCGCCATCCATGGTTTCTATCACTGCCAGCTCGCGTGCGCGCTCCTGGATCATCCGCGCAATGCGGTAAATATATTTGCCCCGTTCTTTCGCAGGCATTTTTTTCCAATACCGGTCGTAAGCGGTCCTGGCTGATTTTACCGCTTTGTCTACATCAGCAGCATTTGCCTCCGCCACCTTTGCCAGGTGCTCTTCATTTGCAGGGTTGATTGTATCGAAATATTTTCCCGATCCGGGTTTTACAAACTGGCCGCCGATGAACAGGTCATACCGGTCTTTCAGTTTTACATGCCCCGCGCTTTCGGGTGCCGGCGCATATCCCCAGCCCGTGTTGAACTTCAGCTTCGGTGTTTCGGATTTCACTTTACTCATACGTTTTTGTTTTCCGCTGCTGCGGGTGCATCAATGATGGGGCGCTTCGGTGACTTCACTGGATTTATCGCTCGCTTCGCGCTTACGACGAACATCAAAATGAAAACCAGCGTTGATGGAACCGAAATGATAAAATGCCAGTCACCCGGTTCCCATCGGAACATGGTGTTTATTCCAACAGCAATGAATCCTGCGGAGATGAACATCGCGGTCACAGGCGCCGCAGCAATTTTTCTATCCATATCAATCAACTGAAAAATAATCTGAACCCTGGTATACACCGGTCTTTTCTTTTACCAGTTGCATCAGCACATCATTCGCCAGGCTGCTTGCGCCGAAACGGAACCACTGGTTCGTCATCCAGTCCGCACCCAGGGTCTCATGTAGCATCACCAGGTAATGCAACGCGAGTTTTGATTTCGAAATGCCACCGGCGGGCTTCATACCGATCATTTTACCCGTCTTGTAATAAAAGTCTCTTATCGCTTCCAGCATTACCAGTGTGACCGGCATCGTCGCCGCAGGCTGAATTTTACCCGTAGAGGTTTTGATAAAATCCGCACCGGCGTGCATAGCGATGTCACTTGCCCTTCTCACCTTATCATAGGTTACCAGCTCCCCGGTCTCGAGAATGACTTTCAACCTGGCATTTCCGCACGCCTCCTTTATCACCGCGATCTCATCGAAAACATAATTGTAATCGCCTTCCAGGAAACGGCCGCGCGAGATCACCATATCGATCTCGTCGGCACCGCTGTCTACCGCGAACCGGGTGTCGTCGATCTTTACATTGAGGGGCGCCTGCCCCGAAGGGAATGCCGTAGACACCGACGCTACCTTCACACCGGAATCACCTACCGATTGTTTGGCAAGCTTAACCATCGAGGGATAAACACAAACTGCCGCTACCGTAGGCAGGCCGGGATAAGCATCGTGCAGGTGACGCGCCTTATAACACATCTGCCGCACCTTGCCTTCCGAATCTTTTCCTTCGAGGGTGGTAAGGTCTATCATGTTCAGCACCATCTTCAGGCCTTCCACCTTCGTCTCTTTTTTGATGCTGCGGGTTGTAAATTTTTTGGCTCTTTCGTCAATACCAACCTGGTCAATCCGGGGAGAAATGCTGAAATCAGGAAGTGGATTCAAAGTCTTCACGCTCATAGCTCGAAATGAACGTCAAAGTAAACAATTTTCCAGCAGAAACAAGGACTAACACAAAGGTAATTTCATCGCCCGCGGCCCCTCAAATCCTTGTGCCATACGGCATCCGGCAAGCTTGTGTTAAAACAAGCCGCGACGATAATCACATTCACATCTTTGGTTATCTTGATATCACAAAACTGAATTTTATGAGATACGTTATCGCCTGCTTCTTCGCAACCGTACTGTTCGCCTGTGACAATGTTTCTGCGCCACCGGAAGATAACCCGGGGGTGTTCGCAGGAGAGAAAGAAAACAATGGCTTCAGCTCCACGAAAGAATACCGTGGTGGCGGAAAGGACGTGGTCAACGAAATGTATGAAGAGCTGGTAAGCAGAGAACCCGCACTGAAAGCACTGGAGAAGGATATCAGTAACTTACCCGAAACAATTGACGAATCCACTGCACCGTTCCGGTCTTATGCGCGGAATAACGATAGCTATTACAGTTCAGCTGTGATGCATATGTCAGGCATCAAAGATTCGGCGTTAAAAGAAAAAATCAGGGCGATGATCGAAAACAGCAAACTGGCTTACAACAAATCGGTGCTGCCACACGAGCGGCTGCTGAATGAAATCAATGCCCGGCAGACCACGCTGGCTGACCTTCACACCAGCCTGAAAATCGTGAGAACGTTAACGGCGATCAGGGAATACCAGCAGAAAAACCTCCCTCCCACGGCGCCTATCGAAAAAGCACTGTCGGAACACGAAAGGGTAAATCAAAGGACGAAAGAAGCCGCTGCCCAATAACAGTGTGCCGGAGCACCGTCCGACGGCGAATCGCATCTGTTGCAACCGGTATTATTCGCAGGCAATCGCCGGTTCATTTTCGCAGACCCGCCACTAACCCCGGCCTTCAGGCCGGGGACAACAGCACCAACCCGCAAAGGGCTTTAGCCCTGGCAACCTCAGGACACCTCCCGGCGCTTGCCTGACTATGTAAAAGATATCCGGGATGATCCCCGGCATGGCTGTCCACATAATGCAGGAATACCAAAGCCGATCTTCGTAAAGGGCTAAAGCCCGATTACTTCGTTCATTCATACCCCGGCCTGAAGGCCGGGGTTATTTCATCCTGCAGATGGTGGAC
>DASVBM010000490.1:0-13659 GCA_036375835.1 Chitinophagaceae bacterium
CCGGGACCGGAGGGTGGGATGCGAGGATGATACAAGATGAATTCAATGCCCGGAAACACTTACATGTAAGCGAACGAATGGAAGAAATACCGCTGCTACAGCTTGAGCCATAACCTGATGAAACCCTTGCCGGCAACAAAAAAACTTGCATTTCCCAAAAATTTAGTCTTATTTGCGGCCCGTACCTGCATCCTACGATCTACACCACGTGTGTCCTGACTACTTCTTGTTTGTGAAAACGACAATTGAAAACTGACCCCCAAGAAGCCGTGCCTGAGTTCTCCTGTTAACCTGCAATTACACCAGAAGCACATTGTTTAATCATGCTGTGGCATTGCCATGGTTCAAATCTAAAGGCCTGCATATGAGAAAGCTATGTCTATGTACTTCGGTACTTGTGGTGGTTCTGTCTTTTACCCTACAAGTCGAAGCACAAACTTCCTACCCCCAGTTTGTGAACACGGGTAATCCCTCAATTGATTCGGCGAATTATGCTGCGGCACTTCAAGCCTATGATCAGCAAAAGCAACAGGCATTGAGTGTGGCTGCCCGGGGATCGGTTGGTAACGCCGGTTTGTTAAGCCAGCCCGGCGGGACAAAAAAACAGAAAATAAAATCCGCCGGCACAGCAGCTACCAATGTATACGCGAGATCGGCTTCCCAGAGCTGCCTGATCCCGACAGATGCCACCTGGTCCTCACTGGCAGGTAATGACGACGGTTCTACCGGAGCCATCAACCTCGGCTTCAGCTTCGACCTCTATGGAACTACCTATAACCAGGTCTATATAAATAATAACGGAAACATCACCTTCGGCAGCTCGTACTTCGGCTATGTGCCCAGTGGTTTTCCATTGGCAAGTCGTCCAATGATCGCCGGCTTCTGGGACGATATCGATACCCGCACCTGCGGCAGGGTAAGATGGAAGCTGTTTGGGACCCGGCTGGTAGTCTCCTACGAGGTCGTCGGGCAATATTCCGTGAACTGCAGCCTGTTGAATACATTCCAGATTGTGATCGGCACCAACAACGATCCGTTTATCGGCTTTGGCCAGAACGTTAAGTTATTGTATGGCGATATGCAATGGTCTAAAGGAAGTTCTACTGTGGGAATCAATGCGGGCAATGGCTCCGATTATGTGCAGGTGGGCCGGTTCGGTATACAGGGCAGCTCCGCTTACGATGGAGGCGGTGGTGCTATCGATGGCGTAGATTACCTGGACTACCAGTGTTTTTCGTTCAATGCAAGTTCGGCAGGTAACCAGCCTCCTTCATTATCAGGTTTCCCTACCGGTAATACAGTTACCCTCGGTTGCGGTGAATCGGCAACGTATACGATACAGTCGCTGCCGCCGGAGGTGAACCAGTCAGTGACCACCACGGTAAATACAAACGGCATGTGCGGAGTGACGACCAGTATATCCAATGGCTCCGTATCTACCGTAAATATTACTGTTACCGGTTTGACCTGCAACGCGGGCACCAACGTGATCAATTTTACCGCTACCGATAACGGCAATCCTGCGCTCAGCACCGACGCTACGCTGACGGTGATCGTTGGCTTTGCCACACCTACGATAACCGCTTCCGGTCCCACCACGATATGTGGTAGCGGTTCTGTCACCCTCACCTCCAGCAATGGTGGTTCCTACCAGTGGCAGAATAATGGTGTGAACATACCCGGCGCGAACGGCCAGTCGTACACGGCCAACGCATCAGGAAGTTATACGGTAATGGTTACCAACGGTAGTTGCACCGTGAGTTCGGCAGCTACGGTTGTTACCGTAAATCCAATACCCGTGGTGACCGTTTCGGCATCCGGGCCTACATCATTCTGTCCTTCCGGCTCAGTTACCTTAACGGCGTCCGGCGCTGACAGCTATTCATGGAACACGGGCCAGACAACGGCATCCATCACCGTAAACCAAACAAATTCATACACTGTAACCGGCAGTTCTAACGGATGCGCGGCTACACCCGTTACCACATCTGTAACGGTGCAGGATAATGTATCGCCCACCATTACGCTCAATTCCGCAAACGGGGCATTGACTTCGCTGGGAACTGTGAGCACTTATCCCACTTCAGGACTGAATAGTTATTCGGGCGGGCTTGCACACGCGCATGGCATCGCTTACGATCTTCAGCGAAATACGGTATTCGTTACCGACCAGGATCTCGGCAATGACGTAGTGGAGTTCCAGGCTACACAGCCGAATGGAACAACGCTCACTCCTTTGTCAAGATTCCACCCGGCGCTTACCTCAACCATCGAAGGCATCGCGTTTGACGCTGCCGACAATACACTCTGGATCTGCGACTTCGCGGGTTATGTGGGACATTTCGATCGTTCGGGGAATGCATTGCCAGGGGCTTTCAATGTATCGGGCACCATCCCTTCCGGAACATTCGGCGCACGTGCCTTAGGTATCGGGCTGGAAGGCAATTATATCTGGATCGACAATGGACAGCGTGCTTACCGTTTCAATAAATCGGGCGGCAGTTACACAGGTTTCAGCTTCCCCACCGGTGCGCCCGGAATCACCTTCGATCCGGAACGACATGTATTGTGGACTTCCGGCTGGAACGATGGAAGATATCGTGCGTATGATCCTTCTACCGGCAGCCTGGTGTTTACAAGCAACGTCATCTCTATCAGCCAGGGACACGATCTTTCAATCGGCGCGGGAAGGATCTGGGTAGCTTCTGAAAACAGTTACAGGGATCCGATCTACTCGATAGACATTGTTGGCGGTGCAATAGACCAGATCATCGAATGCCATAGCGCATATACCGATCCGGGGTATACCGCCACCGACAACTGCGGTACTCCTTCTGTTACCGTTAGCGGCGCAGTGAATGCGAATGTTACCGGTGCATATACGCTGACCTACACGGCTACCGATGCCAGTGGAAACAGCGCTTCCGTAACGAGAACGGTTACGGTGCTTGACAGAACCGCGCCGGTTCCTGTTCAGTCGTCTTTACCAACGATCACCGGTTCCTGTTCGGCATCGGTAACCGCACCAACGGCAAACGATGCCTGTATGGGTACGATCACCGCCACCACCACCGATCCGCTGACATATAACGCGCAGGGCAACTATACCGTGCACTGGACATATAACGACGGAAACGGAAATACGGTTACACAGAACCAGTCAGTGGTCGTTAAAGACCTGACGCCACCGGTCATCGCCTGTCCGTTCAATGTTACGGTAAGCACAGACCCCGGTCAATGCGGCGCGAACGTCACATACAACCAGCCTTCGGCTACGGATAACTGCGGTTCGGGAACATTGCCTACCGCGTTGTCCGGATACACTTATAAAGGAACATTCGACGGGCACACCTATTTCCTTTCGAATACGGCAACCACACCGGAAGCAGCGCATGCCGCGGCTATCGCGCTCGGCGGTCACCTGGTAACCATCAACAGTGCGGCTGAAAACGCATTTGTATCAGGGATGAGCAGCCAGTTCATCTGGATCGGCTTTACCGATCGCGATGTCGAGGGAACATACCGTTGGATAACCAACGAGCCGATCGTTTATACCAACTGGAACAGCGGCGAACCAAATAATGCCGGTGGTAACGAAGACTGGGCGGTGATCAACTGGGGACCGAACGGCACCTGGAACGATTGGTTTTATACTTCTTCTGCGCTGTACGCGATAGAATTTGAAGGGGGAACTATACCTACCACGCTCGTGTCCGGTCCGGTAAGCGGTGGTTTCTTCCCGGTAGGTACAACTGCGGTAACCTACAAAGCAACGGATGCCGGTGGAAATACCACTACCTGTAGTTTCACGGTTACCGTTACAGATAACCAGAATCCAACGATCACTGCGCCAGCCAATATCAACGCCACTACAAACACAGGTTGTTCGGCAACCGGACTAAACCTCGGCGTACCGGTTACAGGCGATAATTGCGGCGTTGCATCTGTATCGAATAACGCGCCGGCGGTATTCCCGCTGGGTAATACTACGGTAACCTGGACGGTGACCGATATCCACGGAAGAAGTTCCAGCGCAACGCAAACAGTAACGGTAGCAGACAACCAGCCACCGGTGCTTTCCGGTGTTCCGGCAGCGCATATCACTGTGAACTGCGATGCAGTACCGTCGCCGGCGAGCGTTAGCGCGACCGATAACTGTACTTCATTTATGCCGGTTAATTTCTTCCAGGTTCCGTCCGTGAGTGTGAACACCAGCCACCATTGGACTGCTGACGGCAATATGAATGACCTCAACGGCACGGCCAATGGCTCAGCTGTCGGAGTGGTCTCTTACGGCCCTGGAATACTCGGAAGCAACGCGTTTGAGTTTACCGGTAACGGCTATATCAATGCCGGCACGCAGGGCTCTGTGAGCGGCACCGGTGATTTCGCCGTGGGCGCATGGATCCGGACCACGTCAAATAATGGCATGACCATTATCCAGCAGCGCGATAACAGCGTGGACGGGCAGTATATCCTGAAAATCGGAACCAATCATAATGCAAGCGATAATCGTCCCGGAAAGGTTTACTTCCTGGTAGGCGGCGCTTCTTCTTACGCGGAAATATTCTCAACCACTACCGTGAACGACGGTAAGTGGCACCATGTAATGGGTGAACGCCAGGGCACGACTATCAGGATCTATATCGATGGCGTCCTGAATACTTCTGCAGGCATGTCCGCAGTGTCAAACATGAATGCCGATGGCCAGATCAGGACCACTATCGGTGCAGATATCCGGAACATCCAGTTTAATATCGATCCGAACTACTTTATAGGTTCCATCGACCACGTGAAAGTGTGGACCCGCTCAGCCTGTCCGCAGGCATATGAAAGAGACCGGTACTGGTCGGCTACAGACCAGGCAGGTAATATGACTGTTGCCGTTCAGACGCTGCATGTTGTTGATATCACCGCGCCTGTGATCAGCTGTCCTGCAGACATTACGGTCAGCGCGGCGGCTGGTGAATGCGGCGCAGCAGTGAGCTTCGCGGCAACTGCTACGGATAACTGCGGTACTGCAACGATCACTTATAATCATCTACCCGGCAGTTTCTTCCCTGTGGGTACCACCACGGTAAAAGTGAAGGCAGTTGACCAGTGCGGTAATCAATCGGTTTGCAGCTTTACAGTAACCGTAATGGATAATGAGAACCCGACAATATCGGCCCCGGCTGCAGTGAACACCACGAATGACGCTGGTAATTGTTCGGCTACCGTGCAAAGCCTGGGTGCGCCTGTAACAGGTGACAACTGCGGAGTGGCTTCGGTAACGAACGACCATTCTTCAGCAGTATATCCTGTGGGTACAACTGTTGTTACATGGACCGTGACCGATATTCATGGAAATACATCCACAGCCACCCAGCAGGTGATTGTAACGGATGACGAGAACCCAACCATCACTGCTCCTGCAACTGTTACTGTAAATAATGACGCTGGCAATTGTTCGGCTACCGTGCAAAGCCTGGGTGCACCTGTAACAGGTGACAACTGCGGTGTGGCATCGGTAACGAACGACCATTCTTCAGCAGTATATCCTGTAGGTACGACCTTGGTTACATGGACCGTGACCGATATTCATGGAAATACATCCACTGCCACCCAGCAGGTGATTGTAACGGACAATGAGAACCCGTCAATTACTGCACCTGCTACAGTGAGTGTAAATAATGATCCGGGTGTTTGTTCGGCTACTGTAGCCGGCCTTGGTTCACCGGTAACAGGCGATAACTGCGGTGTGGCTTCGGTAACCAACGATCATCCATCGGCAGTATATCCTGTGGGTACAACGGTGGTTACCTGGACGGTGACCGATATTCATGGAAACAGTTCAACGGCCACTCAAAACGTGGTAGTGACCGATAACGAGCAGCCTGTGTTTACCCGTCCTGCAGATATAACAATCTATACGGATGCCAGCTGTGGTTATAACGCCAGCGTTTCTGTAACCGGCGACGTGACCGACGAACACGACAATTGCTCGACCGGTATACAGGCCGTTTATACCGACGTGGTGACGGATGGCCCATGCCAAGGATCACATGTGATAACCCGCACCTGGCATTTGTCGGATACCCATGGTAACGCCGCTGCAGACCAGGTACAGATCATAACCGTAACCGATAATACCGCGCCTTCGTTTACCAGGCCGGCAGACATAACGATCTATACTGATGCCAACTGCGCTTATGATGCCAGTGTCACTGCAACCGGTGATGTTACCGACGAGCAGGACAACTGTTCCACTGGTATACAAGCCAGCTTTACGGATGCGATAGCAAATGGTGATTGTGAAGGATCACATATCATCACCAGGACCTGGCATCTGACAGATCATTGCGGTAACGCCGCCGCAGACCAGGTGCAGATCATTACGGTTAAAGACATCACCGCGCCGGTGGTTACTTCGGTGACGGAAACGGTATTCCATTGCTATGATGATAACAATGGTGTGGCCAACCACTACGCCGTGCCTGCTGTTACCGCAACGGATAACTGCACGGCGGTCAGTTACAGCTACATCATCAGCGGGGCTACTGTTCGGAGCGGCAATGGCAACGATGCGAGTGGTTTATTCAACCCGGGTACCAGCACCATCGCCTGGACCATGCACGATGCCTGTGGTAATACCAGCACCGCTACAACGGTTGTGACCGTGAACCCGGAGATCACCGGATCGTTCAGCAGCTTTACCGTGTTGCCTAACGGGTACGTTCAGCCGAATACTTTGTATTTCGGTTACACACCGGCGGCCTCGGCAACCATCAGTTTCACAGCTGCGGGCGGTACCGCGGGCTATAGTTACAGCTGGCGGATTAAACAGGGAAATGCCGCGACATTCACCGTGAACGCCAACCCTGCTTCCATCCAGGTAATTGCCTCCGGAAGTGGTACCGTAGTCTTTGAAGTGAAGGTTACAGACAGTAAGGGTTGTACCGCGGTCTTTGAAAAGACGATCAATGTGATTGACGTACGTTGTGGCAATCGTAATGAGAAAGTACTTGTTTGTCACAAGACCAGCAGCGCTACCAACCCATGGGTGCAGATATGCATCGCGGCGCCGGCTGTCGCAACACATCTTGCGAACGGATCGATGCTGGGTAGCTGCGCTACGGTTATCGCCAAAGGAACGACACCGGAGCCGGCACCGGCCAGGGTAGCGGCTATCAGGTCTTACCCGAATCCCACAACCGGTGTGTTCGAGTTGCAGTTGCAGAACTACAGCGTTGGAAAGGTTGAGATCCAGGTGATTGACAATTATGGCAAACTCGTGGCAAAGCAAAACCTGTTGGTGAGTGCACAAACCGAGAATATAACTATGGACATTACGCAACACGCCTCGGGCATTTATCACCTGAGAGTGGTGAGTGCGGAAGGGGTGAAGACTCTTAAAGTTGTGGTTGCCAGATAGTCCATTCAATGGTTTAATAAAAAGCCGTCCTTCGAAAGGACGGCTTTTTTGTTGATCCTGAGCCTGGTAGTCCGGGCTGGTGCGCGCGCCGGCTCCGGTTCACACGGGTGCAGGGTCCACCGGCATTAGAGTTGCATTAGGATCAGAACAGCCCGGGTTCAATCACGTAATTTTGCGTGCTCCTGCACAACAACCAGCACATCTGATGAAACACCCATCCGCACAGCCCGGTATACCGGTATCTGTGTCTTTAGACGATATCTCGCAGTCAGCCAGCACGTTCACTGCTGACGGTTCAAAAAAACGAATGTTTTTTATCGCCGGTATCGCGGTGCTGATCGCTGCTTGTGTAAGCGTGGTCGCCAAACTGCTGATTTACCTGATTAACCTGGTTACCAATCTCTCTTTTCATCACCAGTTTTCCTTCGCGGCTTCATCCCCGGGTGATAATAGTTATGGTGTGTTCGTGGTGCTGGTACCTGTGGCGGGCGGAGTGATCGTTGGGCTAATGGCGTTGTACGGTTCAAAAGCAATCCGGGGACATGGAATACCTGAGGCGATGGAACAGATACTGACGAACAAGAGCAAAATCAAGCCATCAATCACTTATTTAAAGCCACTGTCTTCCGCCATATCCATCGGTACCGGTGGTCCCTTTGGCGCCGAAGGACCGATCATTGCTACCGGAGGCGCACTAGGCTCAACGCTGGGCCAGTTGCTGAGGATCACGCACTATGAAAGGAAAGTGTTACTCGCAGCAGGCGCGACTGCGGGTATGTCGGCAATTTTCGGGACTCCCATAGCTGCCATATTCCTGGCGATAGAGTTGTTGCTTTTCGAGTTCTCACCTGCTTCGATCATTCCCGTGGCGCTGGCCTGTATCACGGGTTCCGCAGGGCACCACCTGCTGTTCGAAAGCGGTCCGGTGTTCCCGATGCCTGCCGTGTCGACGCCCGGGAATCCGGCTTTGATGGCTTACAGCCTGGTGGGCGTTTTGATGGGATTGTTGTCTGCAGGCGTAACCAAGATCGTTTACGGCATCGAGGATTTTTTTGAACACATACCGGTACACTGGATGTGGTGGCCGGCCATCGGCGGCGTAGCGGTGGGTGTGATCGGTTATTTCGTTCCTGCAACATTGGGTGTGGGATACGATAACATTACCGCGGTACTCTCGGGGAAAATGATCACCGGCGCACTGCTCACGCTCTGCATCATGAAATTTATCTCCTGGTCGGTTGCGCTGGGGAGCGGCACTTCCGGGGGAACACTTGCCCCGTTGCTTACGATAGGCGGCGCGGCCGGGGCGCTGATCGGGTGGGGAATACTCGCTTATTTCCCGGATTCGGGTGTCAGCATACCGCTGGCAGCATTAACCGGGATGGCGGCGATGTTCGCCGGTGCGTCGAGGGCTTTACTCACCTCGATCATGTTTGCCATAGAAGCCACGGACGAGGCTAACGCGCTGCTGCCACTGCTGGCCGCCTGTGTGGCCTCATACATCATCTCATATTTCCTGATGGAGAATACCATCATGACCGAGAAAATCGCGCGCAGGGGCATCCGCACACCGCATGCTTATCATCCCGATGTACTGGAAAAGCTCAGCGTTGAACACGTGCTGACTCCACACCAGGCTATGCTGAACGCAAGTTCCACACTGGAAGAAGTGAGGCACTGGCTGAACAGCACAAGGGAGGAGCACCACAACTATTATATAGTGGTAAATGACAACGGTTTCTTCAAAGGCATCATCAGCTTTTCCAGCCTGATGAACCTGCAGCATCCGCCAGGGGTTCATGTCGGGTCAATCATCCGGCGAAAGCCGTTTTCCATCGAACTGACCGATACGCTGAAGACCGCAGCGGTGATTATGGCAAAGTCGAACCTGGACGTGCTGCCGGTCACTAACGGAAATAATATCGTGATCGGGATCCTCACGTATAAAGATATTTTGTCGGCTTACCACCAGCACAGCGAGGAACATGAACCTTCGGTTTCGATCTCTGTAAAGCGGAGAACGCTGAAGGCGCTGCTGAAGCGACGCAAACGGATTCCGTAATGCTCAGGCATATTTGATTTTAACACCATAAAAAATAAATACTATGTACCAGGATTATGAAGTGAAACCGGGATTATTAACGAAGAGCCTGATGGCTGCATTATTCGTTGGAATTTTCGCGGTGCTTGCCGATGAAGTTTACAATTTTGTTTACCGGGAGATAACCGGTTTTTCACCTTCGCAGATCTTTAATGTCTCTTCACTCATTTTCGGCACCCTGATATTTTTTATGGTGGCGGGACTGATCTATTTTTTCCTGGCGAAGTTCAGCTCCCGGGCCGACATCCTGTTTATCGTGCTGATGCTGCTGATCACAGCAGGCGGGTTTGTAATCGGTCTCGGCGTTCAGCGCTCGGCCGACGCCCACATTTCAGCGGTATTCAGGGGTTTGTTTATCGGCGTGATACTGATCATGGGGCTGATGGCAGCCTTCCTCATTCCTTTTTATGTAAAGCACTATAGGAAATTTCTTTAAGCGCTGCTGTGTTTTACCGGTAATGCTTGTCTGACCCGGCTGAATATATGGATGCCCTGGCTGAAGTTTGAACGCAGGGCAGTTTTACAGAATGCTCCACAGGCCCCGGCTACCCGGGGCTTGTGTTTTTACCGCCAACTGACGCTTCGGAATACTATTTGATGTTTAACCGTATCTGTTCACATCCGGGCTGCGACGGCTTGCCTGTACGATATCACGTGTTTTTTATAAATCATTGTCAGTCATTCTCTGCAACCGGGATGCGGTGGACACGATTAAACCATATTAGCCAATCCTTCATTTAAACCTTTTCATTTATGCGGAAAACTTTACGTTGTCTTGTTTTTACTGTCGGTTCCATGTTCAGCCTGGGGGCTGTAGCCCAGGTATCTGTTGGAGCAACCACTTACCCGACCCTGAAGGCTGCATTCGACGCCATCAATGCCGGCACCCATACCGGCGCGGTTACTATTAACGTCTCCGGCAACACCAGCGAAACCGCCACGGCGGTGTTGAACGCAAGCGGAACGGGATCTGCGTCGTATACCAGTGTTGCGATCAATGCCACGGCTCCGGCCATCATCAGTTCCAACCTTGCCGGCGCAACTATCAGGCTGGATGGCGCGGATAATGTGAACCTCAATGGCAACAGTGTGCTGCAGATCGTTAATACGAATAGTACGGGCCCGGTAATTCAACTGATCAATGACGCCACAAATAACATTATCCGTAATGCTACCATCACCGGAAACACCGCGAGCTACAGCGGCACGGCCACTGCACCGACCATCAATTCGGGAGTGATCGCCTTCGGTACGGGAACTACCACCGGGAATGACGGAAACCAGATCGATAACTGCGATATCAATGGAAACAACCAGGCGATCTGCCTTGTATATTCCAACGGTATCCCCCTGTCACCAACGCCGCCGGATAACAGTGGCTTCAACAGTGGCAATACGCTGAAGAATTCAAGACTGTACAACTTCATCAACACCACGATTGCCGGGGCTAATGCAGTGTACCTGGCTTCGTCCAACACAGACTGGACGATCCAGAACAACAGCATTTATTTAACGGCTGCCGTGAGTACGCCGATGCAGTTCCTGTTCAGGGGAATCCTTATTGTTCCCAGTTTTACTAATGACTTCCATACCGTAACCGGTAATTATGTTGGTGGCAGCGCACCCTCGGCCGCGGGAACGATGACAGTGAGCGCAAGCAGTACCAACGCGATAGGGGTGATCGGTATCGACCTGGAAACAGGAGGAACAGGAAATATCGCCAGCAACAATACTGTAAAAAACATCAGTCTCTCTTACAGCGCATCGGCAGGGTCTTTCGCCAACGCGGGTATCTTCGGCTTTATAGGGGGATACAATGGCACCACCACGTTCTCCGGGAACGAGGTAAGTAACTTCACTGTGGCCAACAACAACGGTTTCCTGAATTTCAGCGCTATTCACGTGAATGGAAGAGTTACGGCGGCAGCAACGGTAACGCCCACCTTCAATGTCACCGGTAACATCATTAATAATATCACCGCTAACTCAGGCGGCGCCGCCGGTGACGTGAACCTGCACGGCATCAGGCTGGAGAGTTCTTCATCAGCATCGCTGACCAGCACTTCCACGTCCAACCCAACCTTCAACGTGTCGTCGAATACGATCACCAACATCAGCGTGCCGTTTGCCGGAACCACCGCTACTTTTATCAGGGGAATCGGAACCGTTACCACACAGGGAACTTCCGCTACCGCTTTGCTTTATCCCAGGGCGAATATCACCAATAACACCATTCATGGTTTCAGCACTTCATCAACGCTGGCCAACTACGGCAGCGGCGTTTGCACCGGCATCCATTTCGCGGGCTCGTCCGCAGCCGGTAACACGTATGTGCAGGACATTTCAGAGAATACGATCTACGACCTGTCGGCTACCAACAGTGGCGACGCAGGCGCTGTGGTAATCGGTATTCTTGCCAGTACAGGGTTGCACGATATCGCAAGGAACAGGATATACGATCTCAAGAACGCCTCCACTTCCAGCGGGGCGACAGCGCCGGGTATAGTAGGTATCACGGTGAGGAATGCAACGGGTACGTCCAGGACCTTCAATAATTTTATTTCGCTCGGAGGCGGCGTTACCCAGGCGGTACAGATTTTCGGATTCCTGCAGAACTTCAACGCTGCCGGCCCCGTGAACGTTTATCATAATTCCATCTACATTGACGGAACTGCGGCATCCGGGGATAAGCGCTCCGCGGCGCTGGTAAGAGGCACGGAATTATTTGCCACCGGTATCGCTACGCCGATCGACGTTAAGAACAATATCCTTTATAATGCCCGTACAGGCGGCGGCGGATCCCATTACGCGATCGTTAATTCGAATGCCACTCCCGCAACCGGTTACACTTCCGACGCCAACGTATTGTATACGGTAAATCCATTCACACTGGTACTCTGGGGATCGACCAACAACGACCTCGCTACCTACAAGACCAACAGCGGTGACGTGAACTCAAGAACGGTTACCGTCAATTTCGCCAATACCACTACGGGCGACCTGCACCTTACCGGAAGCTCCAATGGCGACAATAATCTCGGCGCTGCACCCGTGCCAGGCATCACTACCGATTACGACAGCACCACCAGAAGCAGCACCAGGGTTTATATTGGTGCCGATGAGGCTTCGCTGGTATTGCCCGTTGAACTGCTTGCCTTTACCGGGTACAAAGCAGGAGATGTAAATCAGCTGCAATGGACTACAGCCAGTGAAACAAACAACAGCGGTTTTGAATTACAGCGTAGTGCGGACGGCAAGCGTTTTACGACCATTGCTTTTATTCCTACGGCTGCAGCGGATGGTAACAGCAGTTCTCCGGTTGAATATCGTTATTCAGACAGGATACCGCTGGCCGGTACCGGGTATTACAGACTGAAGCAGGTAGATAATGACGGACATTTTACCTACACCAGCATCACCGTTATGATCAGGCGGGAGATGAAGGGATTGACCATTACCGCTGCTTATCCCAATCCGGTGCATGATGTCGTCAACCTGGCGATCAGTTCACCGGTTACCAGCAGGAGTACAATAACTGTAACCGACCTTTCCGGAAGGATCGCGAAGCGGGTTAACACCACAGTCGAAGCAGGCGATAACAATATCGCTGTGAACCTGTCACACTTGCCTGCCGGCACTTACCTGGTGACGGTTATAAGTGGCGAATACACCAGGTCATTGCGAATTATTAAGAACTGATAATTGACAACGTTATAAAAAAACCTCCCGCAGCCGGGAGGTTTTTTTATTGGCCTGAGGCTAACGGCCGCTGGTATGAGGGCATATATTTTGCTCCGGAACCGGCATGAAAACGATCTTCAGCCTCATATCAGCCTTCATGCTTTTACAATCCTGCGTGGTTGGCGACAAACAGGAAACGGCCGCAGATAGTACGCTGCTGCAACGCGACACCAGCATCAGCAGCGCGAACAGCTATTCTGATCTTTTCCTGGACAGCAATGCCATTGCCTCGTTTATTCAGACGCAAAAGCTCGATGCAGCCACAGCGGGAAAGCTGTGGAACTTCTACAACGTGCGGAATTACCAGTTCGCGTGGTTTTACTCGGGCGGGCTCACGGAAGAAGGAAGGAGTTGGTGGACAATATCAGCAAGCCAGCCTGATTCCTCAGCTTCGAAATCAACA
>DASVBM010000269.1:0-3752 GCA_036375835.1 Chitinophagaceae bacterium
ATTTTTATACGGGAACGATAGAATACGCACCCAACCTGCACTGGAAAGGCGTCATCCCGCTTGCGTCTTTGGTCGCCACGAAGTTCGGTGTTCCCTGCTCGCTCACCAACGATGCCAATGCTGCAGCCGTCGGAGAGATGATGTACGGGGCAGCACGTGGAATGCGCGACTTCATCATGATCACACTTGGAACAGGGGTAGGCAGTGGAATTGTTGCAAACGGGCAGCTGATCTACGGTCACGACGGATTTGCGGGCGAACTGGGCCATACCATCATCCGTCCCGGCGGCAGGAAACACTGGAGTACTGCGCTGAACGGCTCTCTTGAGGCATATTGTTCCGCCACAGGTATTGTACTTACAGCAAGGGAACTGCTCGAAAAAAGCAGCGATCCTTCACTGATGCGGCAATACCCGGTTGGGGAGATCACATCAAAAATTGTGTATGATTGCGCCATTCAGGGTGACGCGCTCGCGGCTGAGGTGTATCGTTTTACCGGCCAGATACTCGGTGAGGCGCTCGCCAACTTCGTCATGTTTTCGTCACCGGAAGCGGTTATATTGTTCGGGGGAGTCATTAAGGCCGGTGACCTGATCATGCGACCAACCCGGGAACATATGGAGAAAAACCTGTTGCCGATATTTCAGAATAAAGTGAAGCTGGTGTTCTCAGAATTAAGAGAAGCCGATGCAGCCATATTAGGTGCATCGGCTTTGGTGTGGGAACTTAAATAGAAAGAAAAAAATCCTTACTTGAGCTTCAATACCGGTTCTAACATATAAGTCCCATCCTCTTGTTTGTGCACTGACAATCCAGCGTCAAAATCAATCGTAACTGAATCTCTACCCTGTCTTAGCGTTCTTCCTGTCTTAATCCTTAATCCTTTCTCCGAACCGCCGGGAATTGTCAGTGGGTACACTTCATTTCCAATCTTTATACTATTTCTCGTTCCCAGAACCAATTTTACTTCCCTTAATATGTTTCCATCAACAGTACCTTCAGCAATGGTAGTGGTAACTCCGTTCTGCAGGTCAAGCAGGTTATATATACCGGCTTTTGTGGGCAGAACCGTCCATTCTTCTGAGTCTTGCTGGTTATTAACCCTCACTTCTTTCAGATCAATGGAAACCTGTGCAGCATCAAAGGGATTATCGGTCAGATTAACCTTGAAAGTCGTTGATCCTGAACTTGCACCACTTAAAGTACAGGCGTAGAATAGGCCCATAAAAGTGAGTGTCAGTAAAGCGAACAACAACGTTGCCTTCATTGGATATTGGTTTTTTCAATCTGGCTCTGAAAAGAGTTTATAAAAAACCATGCCAACGCTCCGGCGGCAAATACTTGGTATTTTACTGCCGATTCAGTCCTGCAGCGGGTTTCAGCCGCTGTAAAGAACAACAGTATCGCGAGCCCCTGCGCGGAAAGTAATTTATTGAATGATAAAAACAGCAGGCACCGCCCGCTGGATTCCTTTCTCTGAAGGAGTGATCGTTTGCTTGCCGTTAACCAGCAAACAGGAACTGCCCCCGCCATCGAGGTTCAGTGCTTCCACGCAGCCAAGGTCTTTGAGTATGGATGCAAGATGGATGAGGGAAGCCCCTTCGGCTAAACCGGGAAACCTTCCCTGCACCACCAGTATAACCAGTTTATTATCCGCGGTGTAACCCATTGCTGTGCGCGGATGCCTGTCATTAATCGCCTTGCCCATGAACTTACGTTCCTCATTGTTGCTGATGTGTATCTCACCATTTTGCAGGAGCACCGGGCCACCTCCCACCGCGCTTTTCATTTTCCACAGGTGGAAAACATATTCATCCGGTACAGGCATATCCACTGATTTTATTTCCCCGGTCCGCGGAGAAAAAAAATTGCCTTTCGGTTTGCCGTTTTTCAATGGCACCTGCGATGCGAAGGCGTATTTTGATCCACTATCGGTTTTTATCCAGGCAACGTCGGCATTTCTTTTCCTGTCGATTCCTATCGCGCCATGATATACAGGCACTGTCTCAACCGAACTATCCGGCTTCTTCACATTTGCGGTGTTAATGTTGTACGCAAGCAGTTTTTTGTTTTTTATCACCAGGTTCAGGCTGCGGTTGGTCTCAAACGAAAAGAAAGTACAGTTCACTACCGCCAGCGGATGGGCGTCCCTTTCATAAAACTGCGAAGGAGTGAGCCTGCGGTTCATTGAGGTATCCGTGGTGAAACTGAGCCTGCGGTCTTTGAGATCGGCAACAAGGTAGTACGCGATATTCGGTTTCCCTTCAATACTGTCCGTACTCATGAACACATGAACGGATGAAGGCAGTGGTTGAAAAGCGGTATCCACATTATGCCAGCGAAGCTGTGCAACAGCGGGCAGAGACAGAAGCAGGAGCAGGGGCAACAGTATTCTCATTCACCAAATATAAAAAAGAAGTCCCGCCGCCGGCAGGACTTCTCTCTTTCTATCCACCCACACCAGTTAAACCTCCGCAGGTTCTTCTTCCTTACGGTAGGCCTCTGTGAGCTTCTTCTGAAGGTCGTAAGGCACCGGTGCGTAATCATGGAATCTCATCCGGAACCTGGCGCGGCCCTGTGTAAGGCTGCGCAGCGATGAGGCAAATCCCCACATGTCTGCATAGGGCACCTTCGCTTTAACCACCGTGAAGTGGCCTTCGTTGTCGAAACCTTCCACCATGCCACGGCGGGTCTGAAGGTCTCCCATGATATTGCCGGTGAGTTCATCAGGACAAAGCACCTCAACGCTGTAGATGGGTTCGAGCAACAATGGGTCTGCCTGCTGGAACGCCTCCTTGAATGCCATCATGCCGGCGGTCTTGAAAGCCATATCGTTGCTGTCAACCGCGTGCATCTTTCCATCGTATACCGACACGCGTACATCGCGAACGTAAGATCCGGTGAGCGGACCGTTCTGCATTTTCTCCATAATCCCTTTCATGATCGAAGGAAGGAAACGCTGATCGATGACTCCGCCCACTATACAGTTGTAGTACACCAGCTTACCTCCCCAGGGCAGGTTATGAATTTCTTTTCCCCGCACGTTAAGACCTGCCGGCTCCGCCATATTCTCTGACCAGGGTTCTATCCGCATCGTCACTTCGCCAAACTGTCCTGCACCACCCGATTGCTTCTTATGCCGGTAGGTTGCATCCGCAGCCTTGCGGATCGTTTCGCGGTAAGGAACCTTTGGTTTGGTAAAGCTGATGTCCAGGTGATACTGGTTCTGCAGTTTCCATTTAATGACAGCCAGGTGCATATCGCCCATGCAGTGCAGCAACGTCTGCCCCAGTTCAGCGGATACCTCTACCTGCATGGTAGGGTCTTCTTCCTTGAGCTGGTGAAGCGCAGAGGCGAGTTTCTCCTCCTCTCCTTTTTTGTTATTTGCAATAGCGATACTCATCACCGTTTCGGGGAACACGATGGGCTGCAGCTCAAGCTGTTTCCCTTTTTCGTGCAGTGTATTATTCGTGTGCGTATTGCGGAGCTTCAGGGTGGCGCCGATGTCACCCGCCACCAGTTCATTCACGCTGGTGCGTTTGTTTCCTTCTACCATGAATAACTGGTTCAGTTTCTCCGAGCTGTTGGTCGACTCGTTCACCAGTTCCATCCCGGATTTCACCACGCCTGAGAAGACCTTGAAAAAGCTGAGCTCACCAATATGCGGCTCGCTCACGGTTTTGTAAACGAAAATACAGGCCGGGCCGTTGGGATCGCAGGGCAGCTGTTTACCATCTGTGGTAACCTGGGCA
>DASVBM010000015.1:0-6831 GCA_036375835.1 Chitinophagaceae bacterium
CGGGCCGAACTTCTTTGTCGCAACCGCACCCCGCGCGGGGGCGTTAGGCATTAGGCGGTAGGAGTTAGTGGTTATGCCAGGACTGCAAGCCGCCTCTCTTCCTCCTCTTTTCCTCCTCAGCTCCTCCTCAGTTCCTCCTCGGATTCCGAGGAGAATTGGCTTTGATCCGAGGAGGCATCGAGGAGGCAATGAGGAGGCAATGAGGAGAAATTGACGTTCGTCCCCGGTTTTCGTGGAGCCCGTCACACCCAATACCGAAGTCCGTCACAAATTTGAAGGTCCGGGCTTATTTATCGGCTGGTTTTGTTTATCAGCCGGCCAACAGGAGTGTTTCGCACAGGATGCCGGTAGCCTTGCAGTGCCTGGGACTAATGGGACAAGTGGGACGCATGGACGCTGCTGACTTCGCTGACTCGGCTGACTTCTGCTGACTTCCGCTGACTATCGCTGACTTCCGCTGACTTCTGCTGACTGTTCAGAACAATAATCATTCATCTATCAACAGCCCTCCTGTGGGACCCATGGGACTCATGGGACGCGTGGGACGCGGCTGACTTCTGCTGACTTCCGCTGACTTCCGCTGACTATGGCTGACTATGGCTGACTATGCTGACTGCTTAGAACAATAACCATTCACCTACCGACCGCCCCTCCAGCCTCCAGCCTCCGGCCTCCCGCCTAATGCCTAACGCCTCTCACTCCGGCCAGGGGACTAAAAAAAATTCCCCGTTTCCGGGGAACTTTTTTAAAATCAATCAACAAAAAAAACTATTTCATGATCTTCAGCTCGCTGATGATATTCTTAGCGCCGCCGAGCTTGTCGATCACCCAGAGCACGTAGCGGATGTCTACGTTGATCGTGCGGTTAAGGTCTTTGTCGAACGCGATCTTGTGGCTGAGCGCTTCGTAGTTGCCGTCGAAGGCCAGGCCGATCAGTTCTCCATTGCCATTCATAACGGGCGAGCCGGAGTTGCCGCCGGTAATGTCGTTGGTGGTGATGAAACCTACCACGATATCCTTCTCTTTCTTATCCATGTACGGCCCGAAATCCCTGGCTTTGTATTTTTCGATGAGATCCTTCGGCAGGTCAAACTCGTAATCGCCGGGCACATATTTTTCCATCACGCCTTTCAGGGTAGTGACATAATCATACTTCACCGCGTCGCGCGGCTCATAACTTTTCACGCTGCCGTATGAAACACGCATGGTGAAATTCGCGTCGGGATACATCATTGCCGCCTTTTTCGGGTCCATCGACATCACGCCTTTGAGGTACATCCGTGCCAGGTCGGCGTTCTTTACCGTAAACGCGGCGTACCGGGGCGCGATGTTAGTGTTGTAGTTCTCCACGAAGGCAGATGCCAGCTGGATAGCCGGGTCTTTGCGGATATGATCTTCATCGGCGTCTGAAACGAATTTCTTCCACTTCTCGTCATTCAGGATGATGGTATTATCGAACACATAGGCAGCGTACCTGCTGTATGCATCCGCGTCTTTGCCGTAGTTACGGTCCAGCTCGTCGAAGAAACCCGCCGGTTGCTGCGAAGGATCGATGTCCTGGCGGTACATCATCAGCACATCGGCCAGGATACGCTGGTCACTGGCGCGGTTCTCCGAAGCCAGGAAAGCGGCCCTCGACCGTTCCGCGGCTTTGAGCGCCGAATCGATCTTCTCTTTCGGGGCATCTTTGCTGTTCATCAGCCTGTTGAGGCCGAGCAAAGAAGCAGCGTAACGGACCAGGGGTGAACCCAGGATACCCTCTGTAAAATATACCCTGCTCATCGCGTAAGGCTTCCAGGCCTCATAGTTCGCAGCGTAATCATTGAATATGTTCGCGTATTCCGGCCTGTTCTTCGCCCACTGCAGGAATGCGTCTTCCTGCTTTTTCTTCTGGCCATATACGTCGTATTTCAGCAGTTGCTTGCTTTCCCCTTCGTAAAACTTCCAGTAGTTGGCGATGCCCGCGTAGTCTGAAGCCAGTTGCAGCTTGATAGCGGGATCCTTCTTCATCTCCTCGTTCATGTACTTCAGTCGCATCGCGCGCAGCTTCACCAGGGTCGGATTATTGATCTCCGTAGCGAGATTCACTCCCATGGATGTTTCATAACGGTTGGTACCGCCCGGGTAACCGAAGATCATCGCAAAGTCGCCATCCTTGACGCCTTTGATGCTCACCGGCAGGAAATATTTTGCTTTATAAGGAACGTTCGAAGCGTTATAACGCGCCGGCTTCCCGTCTTTTCCCATGTACACCCGGAAAACAGAGAAGTCTCCGGTATGGCGCGGCCATTCCCAGTTGTCGGTATCGCCACCAAACTTACCGATGCTCTCAGGCGGCGTACCTACCAGGCGAACATCCTTGTACACATCGTACACGTACAGGAAATACTGGTTACCGGCAAACATCGGGGCAACCACGGCCGACTTGAATTCATCGCCACCGGTAGCTTCCTTAATGATATCGGCACTCACCTGCGCGAATTTGCCGCTGCGTTCGGTACCACTGAGATCGCCCAGCACTTTCGTCACCCGGGCGGTCACATCTTCTATCCTGTTCAGGAACCTCACCGTGAGGGTGGAAGGGATCTCCTGCGCATTGTTGGCTGCCCAGAAACCATCGCGCAGATAGTTATGTTCAACGGTAGAAGCAGAAGCGATGGCGTTGTAACCACAATGGTGATTGGTGAAGATCAGGCCCTGCTGGCTTACGATCTCACCGGTGCAGCCATTGCCGAAAATGATCACCGCGTCTTTAATAGAGGCTTTGTTGGCCGAATAAAGCTGGTCGGCTTTTAGTTTGAGGCCCTTTTTCACCATGTCGGTGTACACCTGCTTACCCAGCAACAGCGGAAGCCACATGCCTTCATCGGCCTGGCTGCGCAGAATGGATACAAGGAAAACAATCGAAAGAATCAGTTTTTTCATAACAGGAAAATTTTGAAAGAATAATGAACTGCTGCGCTTTACAGCAAAAACCAGGCAACAAAAATACCCTTAGCTGCGGATACCAGGATGATACTTATCATTATTGTTGCCTTTGCCGCCTTATCTCGGGGGTATGTTCAGCGGGATATCACGCTTCAGCATGGCGCCGGCGTTTGCCATTTCCCAGGCCGTATAGTACACCAGCTTCACCCTTTTCTCCATCAGGTCGAAACGGATCTTGTCTACGGTATCCGTAGGACGATGGTAGTCGGCGTGCGTACCGTTGAAGTAAAATATCACGGGCACTCCTTTCCGGGCGAAGTGATAATGATCGGAGCGGTAATAATACCGGTTGGGATCGGTGATGTCATTGAACCGGCGGTCGAGTTCCATTCCCAGGTACTTCCGGTTGATCGAATCGGTTACCGGTCTCAGCTGGCTGCTCAGCTTGTCATCGCCGATCACGTAAACATAATTCAAAGAATCTCCCTGGTATTTGGGATCGATGCGGCCGACCATATCGATGTTGAGGTCCACGTTCGTCTTCTCCAGCGGGTAAACCGGGTGCTCGCTGTAGTACTCCGAACCCCAGAGGCCCATCTCCTCGCCGGACACGGTCATAAAAACGATGTTCCGCCTGGAGCCATAGCCTTTCTTTGCCGCGCAGGCGAATGCTTCAGCCAGCTCTATCACAGACGTGGTGCCTGAGCCGTCGTCGTCCGCGCCATAATAAATAACGCTGTCGCCCCGCTTGCCCAGGTGGTCATAGTGCGCGGTGATGAAAACATACTCATCGCTTTTATCGCTTCCCGGCAGCAGTCCGAGTACATTGGAGGACTGTAGTCTTTTCACCGCTTTCGACAGCGAAGCCTTCACCTCGTGCTTCCAGGCTTCCTTCGAAGGGATGCTGTTGTTTGTTGCCATTGCATGAACCCTGGCGGCGGCTTCGTCCCCGACCAGCTTCTTCAGCCCCGCGGGGTAGATCATATAAACGAGCCCGCTGTTCTGGTTCGGTTTGTTATAGAGCCCGCCGCGGTTGTTAGCGGCGCCACGCGGAACGCGCTGGTAATACAGGATCGCGGCCGCGCCACGCTGGCGCAGGTTGCTGATGCGCACATTCGGATTGAACCAGCGCGGTGAAGGCCGGTCTGTTCCGCTTACCAGGTATTTGCCTTCACGCTTCGGTTCACCTTCCATGATCAGCACCATCTTACCGCGCAGGTCCAGTCCCTCCAGGTCGTCATATGCGCTGTCGCTGATGCCATAGCCGGCGAAAACGATTTCATTGAAAGTTTTTTCAGCGTTCCAGGAAGCGGCGAGGTTCACCATGTAATCGACGCCCTGCTCCAGGACCTTCCCATCGGCCGACAGCAGGACCGAAAGCAACGAATCCTGGTACACCGGGTAGATTTGCTGGTAACTGTCGCCGTTACCCGGCAGCAGGCCTATGCTCCGGAACTGCGCTTCGATGTATGCCGCCGCCTTCCTTTGGCCTTCGGTAGCGGTGGCCCTTCCTTCCATTTCAGCAGAGGCGATGATGCTCAGCTTGTCCCTGAGCTCTTCTGCTTTTATTGTCTTCGCGAATTTGCGGATCTTCTTCTCCTTCACCTGTGCATTGGAGGAAAAACAAAACGGCAACAGCAGGAGCAGCAAAATCAATCTCATCAGCAGGAAATTTTGTTTACCCGGCCCTCGTGCCTTCCGCCTTCGAAGGGGGTATTCATAAAATTGTCGATCATCTCGATCGCGTAGTGCAGTGCAATGAAGCGCGCCGGCAGCGCGATGATATTGGCATTGTTGTGCTGTCTTGCCAGCCTGGCAACGTCGTTGTTCCAGCAGAGCGCCGAGCGGATGCCCTGGTGTTTGTTTGCGGTGATGTTCACTCCGTTGGCGCTGCCGCAGATGAGAATGCCGAAGGCGGCTTCTCCGTTCTCCACACTGCTGGCTGTTGGGTGAGCGAAGTCCGGATAATCAACAGAGGCGGTGGAATGGGTACCGAAATCCTTTACTTCATAGCCTTTATCTTTCAGCCATTTGATGATCGATTGCTTGTACTCGAATCCCGCGTGGTCGCAGCCAATGGCAACAGGTTTACTCAGGTCAAAATTGTTCATACGAAATGAGGCGGCTTCCCGCCGGCAGTTTAAGTGAATAATGGTTTATTGTTCCGGTTTGCTGTTCGCAAAACTATCAAATGAGATGGACTACTAGCTCCATTCCTTCGATTCCTGCTCCAGTTCCTCCTTGTACACGCGCGCGGAGATGAGGACGCCGAGTTCATACAGCAGGAACAGCGGCAGGAAAACGATTGCCTGGCTAACCCAGTCAGGACTGGGCGTGATGATGGCCGCGGCGATCAGGATGATCACGATCGCGTATTTCCGCGATGCCCGCAGGAACATCGGCGTGATGAGCCCCACCTTCGTAAGCACCCAGGCCAGCACCGGCAGCTCGAAGGCAACACCGCATCCTAAAATGATATTGGTGAGGTTGTCTATGTAATCTTTTATCGTTGGCAGTGTTTTCACCATTCCCACACCGCTGATCTGGAAGCCGGCCAGGAAATTAAATGTGAACGGACCGAGGATGAAATAGCCGAATGAGGCGCCGAGGAAGAAGAAGAAGGTTACCCAGAAGATCACGAACTGGGTATGCCGCAGTTCACCGGGACGCAGGGCGGGCCGGATGAATTTCCAGAACTCCCAGAAGATGTAGGGAAACGCGGCGATGATGCCACCCACGAAAGCGATGCTGAAGCTGCTGAAGAACTGGCCGCCGAATTCGGTGTTGATCATGTCCACCTTCACCGGCTGCATGCAGAGCGCCTCCCCCAGCCAGAGCTTGTGGCTGATGGTGCAGAGCCAGCGATAGCTCACGAAATCCGGCATTACCGGTCCGGCGATGATCTTATCGAAAACCCACTGGATATTAAAGAAGATCAGTACCGCGAAGATCGCCACCGCTACCAGCGACCGGATGAGGTGCCAGCGCAGCTCTTCCAGGTGGTCGATGAAGGTCATCTCCGCCCGGTCATTTGTTTGTCTTCTTTTGAGGAACGAGATCGGCATGCGCTGCGGCGCCAAAGGTAAGCATGCGGCTGCAAAAGAATTCTAAACTTGTGGATTACCTTTGTTACTTGACTGTAAGACAGAAAATACTCAGGCTCGTCTACCCGCTCTGGCTGCTCTTTTCCAGGCTCACAGGCCGGCATAGTGGGTCGAAGGGAAATCCGCGCAGGCAGTCACCCCCGGTTTCTTTCTATAGCCTGAGTGCCAGGCTGAACAACGGAGCGGTGCTTGATTTCTCCACCCTGCGCGGCAGGAAAGTGCTGGTTGTAAATACCGCCAGCGACTGCGGTTTTACCCCACAGTATAAAGGGTTGCAGCAATTGCATGAACGATACGGTGAAAAGTTGGTGGTGATCGGCTTTCCTTCCAACGACTTCAAGGAACAGGAGAAGGGAGACGACGTGGCCATCGCCGAATTCTGCCGGGTCAACTTCGGTGTCAGTTTCCCGCTGGCGGCAAAAAGCAAAGTGGCCGGGCCGGACAGGAACCCGGTGTTCCGATGGTTATCGGATCCATCGATGAATGGCTGGAATGAGCAGCAGCCTTCATGGAATTTCTCCAAATACCTGGTAGACGCGAACGGTGTCCTGCTCCATTATTTCGATCCGGGGATAGAGCCCACCGATGAAAGGGTGGTGGGGATGATTGGGTAAGTCTGGGAGATGTAAACGTGCTGCGCACGTTGGCTTAACCGCAGAGAACATGAGGGGCAGAGATCGCGCAGAGTTGAACGCTGATTATCATGGTTATCATGATTCTTTATGATTGCACGAAACGATACATAGACGGGAATCATGACTGATCATGAACATCATGAAAACCCGCGTTCAACAGACAC
>DASVBM010000006.1:0-3799 GCA_036375835.1 Chitinophagaceae bacterium
GTATAGTAGCCCGCTTTTTCGCCGTTAAAGATCAACACGCCGGCCAGCAGGATCAATACGGTGATGAACATAAGTTGCCGGAGCGCCACTTTGCTGGCCCTGGTCTTACGCGTAAAAACAGACACGATCCCTTCGCCGGGGTTGATAAAAGCGATAGACGCCGCGAGCATCATGAATAACGAAGCAGTAAGGACAGCCATCTGATTGATCTCAAAGTTGCGGTACAACGCATCCACTCCGAAAATGTAGCCATCGAAGTTAAACATCGAAATGAGCAGGACGAGGAGGCAGCACAACTGCGACAACCACCGGTAGCGGCGTTGCCTGGAAATGGTCATCCACAGGCAGGCGGCGAGCACCATGAAATTGATCGCGGTGAATGGCGACATTCTCCCCGGGTGGATTGTACCTATCGAGGTGTTATCGGTAAAGAACAGCTCGTCGATGCCGAGGTCGTTTCCGGACAGGTCCTGGAAAATTGTCAGCGCCGCAATGGCAAAGACGATCGTGGCGAACAGCCGTACCAGTTTTTTATTCCCGGATGATGAGCCGGCAATAACAACTGCAGCAGCCAGCAACAAAAAAGCGATAGCGGAGTTCACCTTCATGCCTGTCCACAATGGCGAGATGCTGGTCAGCTCCCTGATGTTGAGAATCCATCCGGCCATTACCGCGGCAGAAACGACGATAGATATCGCTGCCAGTGTAATGGCAGTACGGAGAAAACTCCGTTCCGTCTGCGGCGAAGCAGCCGGTGACAATTGATTACTGGCAGGAGGAATGTGCATATATTAAACTGCGGTGTTTGGATTCAAGGCAAATGTTAGCGATAGTCTCATACCCCGGCAATGACCATTGTCAGCACAGCATGGGGGAATGTCATGCATGAAAGATAATCAAGAAAAACAGAATTGGTGATCAATCCTGAGCCTGCAGGGCGGGTATGCACATATGAATTGTTAAACCAACCCGGCATTGGGCAAAGCAATGCCGGGCACATGAGTTATTGCACTTATGTATAACGCGGTAACTGTTGCTCCTTTATTTCACTGCAGGTCCTTCCGCCGGTACACAGCAGAGAAGCGATGGAATATTTTAATTGAAATTAAGAAGGCGAACGCTCGGGGTCCTCTCCATAAGTAGATTCAAATTCCATATTTCCATCCTGCTTATGCACTTTGATTTGTCCCAGTGCCGCGGCGCGGGCGCGTTCGCGTGCGAAGTCCACTGCTTCCTCCTTGCGGTCAAACTCACGGCGAAGCTCGTTGTTCTCCTGCGAAACTACCCAGCGGTCCCCGGAAGCATCCGGCACAACATGATAAACTTCTCTGCCATTATTTCTTTCTGCCATAATTGTTTTTCAGAATGAGCGGCAGAGAACGTGCCAGTTGATATGGCTGGTTGAGAGAGTATCCGGGGAATAATAATTGGAAGCTTCGACGGATACTGCATACGCAAGGAACGCTTAGCGATCCAAAGTGTAACAATTTTTCTTTGTCTGTGCGCTGATTGCGCCTGAGCAGCTCAGCAATCACAGACGCTGCCATGCGCGTATTAACATCGCTTTACACCGGCATTTCATCCCCGGGGCACCAGTCTTGTTGAGTAATCGTGAATTGTTAACCTAAAATCTAGAATTATGACGGGATATCACCAGTACAAATCGTGCATCGACGCCTGCCTGCAGTGCGCTGCCATATGTAATCATTGCGCAGCCGCCTGTACACAGGAAAAGGATGTAAAGATGATGGCTGAATGTATACGGCTGGATATGGAATGTGCCGCCATCTGCTATGCAGCAGCGCAGTTAATGAGCATGGGCAGCAGCAGGGCAATGGAACTGTGTAGTCTTTGCGCACAGGTTTGCGAGGACTGTGGCAATGAATGTGCAAAGCACAACACCGAACACTGCCGCGAATGCGCGGAGATATGTCACAAGTGTGCCGAAGAATGTAACGCAATGGCCGGAGCACATGCGTAGATGGAATCCGGGCGTGAGGCGTCAGGGATCAGCTGCCGGGCTTTGTGACGGCGGGTATCTCACGCCTTACGCTTACGGGTTACCGATTTGCCTGATGCTCATTGATAATATACTTTCTCCGCTCAGCGCTCACAATTAACCTACCTTCAGAGATGACCTATTCAGAATTCCAGTACCTGAGTGACAACGAAAAAGCCGACTGCCTTTGGGACAGGGGGAAGCCTGTAGCCAAATGCCGGAAAGATGAAGCCTCGGAAAATTTTGTACTATACCAGCTGGATGCATTCTATGTAGAGGTGGCTTACCGCAACGACTTTGTAGAGATGCTGTCATTGCAGGCTTTTGAAACCAGCCAGATTCCGTTGATTTATCTTGACCAGGTGGACATTTCGGGGCTTCAGCATTGAGCTCAGCATTCAAGCTTCAGAATAGCGTTGGTAGTTCAGATCGATTTTCGGAAGTACGAATCTGCAAATCCTAACTGCAGGGTGCAGACCATAGCGGAAATATCCCGGATTGTTTAAGCTTATCCTGTTACTGCGGCTATTGCCTTACCTGCTCGGCATCCTGTTGCCGCTCTTTGCCATCGATACCCGCAGCATACGGCCCTGGATCTCCTTGCCATCGAGTTCGCGGATAGCCTCCTGGGCAGCATCCGCCGATTGCATCTCAACAAAGCCAAATCCACGGTTTATACCGGTATTCGCGTCTTTTACAATTCTTGCACTCTTTACAGTCCCATACTTTGAAAACATTTCAAGAAGGGTTTCTTCAGTTGTGTGAAAACTGATGTTCGAAACATAGATGTTCATCATCAAAATTTAAAATGAATAGTGAAACCGGCGGTTTAGCGATGGGAATTATCGTGGCAGCGAATATTTCAACGGTGCAATGCCTGCGGGTTGCTCACTCCAGACGAATGTACGACAATAACCCGTGCCATGCTGTTAAATTCCCCGCGCTCCCTATTTTAATCGCTGAGCCGGATATATAGCCCTACATTACAGTTTCATTTCTGACTATCGCTCACATCTGCCGGCATCCTCAATCGCTGAGAACTGACAACTGCTTAGCCGATACCTCAGTTCAAAACATTTAACTGTATGGCAAAGATCATCATTCTTAACAACCCCGTTGCGGGTATGGTTCCCGAAATGCGTTCACTTGCCGGCTTACACACGGTAGAATTTGTCGGAACTACCGGGTCGCTCATGTCCAGCCTTAAGCTGGCAACGCCGGATGTGATCATTATTAATGTGGTGCTCAAAGATGACGATGGCCGTAAAGTATCGAAGATGCTGGAAACGGAGTCGGTTCATGGACAGATACCTGTTATACTCGTCTCACCTTATTACCATACCGACAGCGAGATCCGCAGCTTCTGTTGCGATGAGCTTCTTTCGATGCCGCTGGAATCCGGCATTCTTTCAGCCTCGGTAGCGATGTTGATCGCCAAACGGGCCGCACGTGCCTCGCGTACCGAAAAAGCATGATTATGATGAAGACGCATCCCTCGTATAAGCTAAATGAAGGAATCCCTTTCAATGAGCACGACTATCCGGAAATTACCGCTGAATTGCAGGGTATCCGTCATCATACAGCGGAGATGCCGGTTTATTTCAAAAGGGAGATCATCATTTCCTTTGTAAAAGATCATTGCATTCACTGCGACTGGATCAGGGGCAACCCGGCTATCGCGCAACTGGTGATTTCGGGTACGTTGCCGATATCAGCACTGGAAGCACTGTTCGCGTCATGCAGGAACAATCCTGGCTTTCGAAACGGGCTGGAGCGTTACATGAAAAGGTTATTGATCTG
>DASVBM010000211.1:0-3876 GCA_036375835.1 Chitinophagaceae bacterium
GGGGCCAGGCACTAGTTTTACACCGGAATGATTATTCCACCACTGGCGCCTGGGTATTCTGAGAGCGCCGGAAAGTGTATCTGGAATGGCCGATCCTGGTGGCAGGAGGCCAGATCATTGGGGCAGCGAACTAACCTTCGCTGAAAATTCCATCCTCTTCTGAGGATGAGCGTGTGAAACAGGAACTCCGCTACAATCTGCAGCGGAGTTCTTTGTTTTCAGGGTAGTATGGATTGAATTATCTGATAAGACGGTAAACGTCTTTGTAATATTTCACTTTCGAATCCTGGTCGTATTCCGAGGTCATATACACCACGAACACGGGTACCGGCTCCAGCAGTTTCAGCGAGCCGGGCTTCTGGTCTTTCCTGCAGGCTTCGAGAAAATCTTCATCAACCTGCCCCGGCAGTAATGCCATCGCCAGTTCAACAGGGCTTTCCAGCCGTATGCAGCCATGACTGAAATAGCGTGCGCCGGCGAGGAATGCGGTCTTGTTGTTTGTATCGTGCATGTACACGCTGAACGGATCGGTCAGGTTAAACTTGATCACGCCGAGGGCGTTATCACAACCGGTCGACTGCCTGAAGCGGTAAGGAAAGTTTGCCGTTGAAATCGCCGACCAGTTGATGGTCCCGGGGTCCAGTACGGTGCCTGCGCCGTCTATCAGTTGCAGGTTCCGGCTTTCGAGGTAAGCGGGGTTACGTTTTACCTGCGGTATAATTTCATTCACGGCAATACTATACGGCACGTGCCAGTATGGATAAAACACTACGTCTGTACAATATCCTGCAAAACGCGGCGTGGGTGTAGCCGGTGTTCCAACCACGGCTTTCATCCGCAGCTGAACGGTATCGCAGGCGTAATACCGCACTACCGCAGAAGCCGCATTCACTACGATATAATTCCGGAACCCGAAATGCTTCATCCATCGCAGCTGGTTGATCGATTGGCTGAGCTTCCTGACCTCGGCCTGGTCTGCCGAATCAATCCGCCTGCGCAATTCCTGCTTCAGCGACAGGTATTCCCTGTCGTTGCGTTCCAGGAAATTAACAAACCACTGCAGTTCATTCTCGCAGGTAACCGCGGAAAGGCCCATAACGATATAACTGTTATCCGCAGCCTCGTATTTCGGTGAAATCTCATCGTAGTCCAGCCACTCCTCTATTCCCGATCCCTGGAAAATATCCTTGCAATAACTGATCACCGCATCGGTATACAGGTAATCTGCCGCGCGCATGACCTGGCTGTCGGCTGAATAGAAGTTCAGATTATCCTTTATCCAGCTGTAATGATAGTTTTCTTTTTCCAGCGCCATGTACTCAGCACTGTCCAGCATAGCCCGTAACCGGTTACGCAGTGCCACGGATTCATTGCACTGGAACCAGAACAATGCCTGTCCCTTTTTCTGGTAAAATTTCTGAACCAGTTTCTGGTTGTTGAGTTTTCCCGGTATCACAACCAGGTCGTTACGGGGCTGAGGCTGCGGCAAAGCGTGCCGGGCGAACAGCAGAATCATCAGGCTGAAGAGAAATATATTTTTCATACGACATGATTTTGGTTGACCGGAATGAGTGGATGCGGGAAGGGAAAAGGGATGAACGATCACCTGTGTTGACATCCCGCGACCGGGTTCTAAAGCGGGATCCAGTTTTTTCGGGACTGGCTGTAACATAACCAGTAATTTGCCTGGTTAAAGTTAGAAGGGGCCTCAGCGGTAATCTATGACATTGATCAGCCTGCCTCCGCCACACCTTAACAAATCTGCGGTTTGTTTTTCTGTTACATTTGATCCGCAACAATGGAAACCACTATGAAATACATAGGATATCTCGTACTGATCGCTTTGTTTTCCTGTAAGCAACCCGCATCCGCAGACCTTGAGATCACGCAGCAGGTTGATGATCCGCATTCTTACGCCAATCCCGCGGAAGTGGTTGCGCGCCACCTGGACCTGGATATCACAGTGGATTTCAATTCAAAACAGATCGCCGGGAAAGCAAGCTGGACAATACAACAGCTTACAAATGCCGGAAAGATAATTTTCGATACATGGAAGCTGAAAGTGGAAAAAGTAACGCTTGGGCCAGAAGAAAAACCAGCGGTATTCAAGCTGGGAAAAGCAGACGATATATTCGGGCAGCCGCTTGAAGTCTCTTTGGACACCGGTACCCGCGTGGTGAATATTTACTACAGCACTTCACCGGAGGCAGGAGCGCTGCAATGGCTGCAGCCGCAACAGACCGGCGGAAAAAAACATCCCTACCTGTTCACACAATCGCAACCTATACTCGCGAGAAGCTGGGTACCGTCACAGGATGGCCCCGCAGTTCGCTTTACCTACAATGCTAAAGTGCAGGTGCCCGCTGAGCTGCTTGCTGTGATGAGCGCGGAGAACCCGCAGGAAAAGAATGACAGCGGTATCTATTTCTTCCGTCAGCCGAAACCCGTACCGTCTTACCTGCTCGCACTGGCCGTTGGCGACATCGGTTTCAAGGCAATCGATCATCGCACCGGTGTATATGCTGAACCGGGTATGCTGGACAAAGCAGCCTGGGAATTTGCCGATATGGGCAGGATGGTGTCCGCAGCCGAAGCATTGTACGGGCCTTACCAATGGGAACGATACGACCTGCTGGTGCTGCCTCCGAGTTTCCCCTATGGCGGAATGGAAAACCCGATGCTCACATTCGCAACACCCACCGTTATTGCGGGCGACCGCTCACTCGTAAGCCTGGTTGCGCATGAACTGGCGCATAGCTGGAGCGGTAACCTGGTAACAAACGCAACATGGGAGGATATATGGCTGAACGAGGGATTCACTACTTATTTTGAAAAGCGCATCATCGAAGCAGTATACGGCAAACCTGAATTCAATATGCAGGTTGTGCTCTCGCGACAGGACCTCGCAGAAGCAATAGCCGAACTGGGAGATACTTCTATGGACACCAGGCTGAAGCTGGACCTCGAAGGGCGTGACCCTGACCTTGGACTGGGAACCATTGCCTACGAAAAAGGTTTCGCTTTCCTGCAGGTGATAGAATCGGTCGTAGGCCGGCCGGCTTTCGATCAGTTTCTCAAAGGCTATTTCAGCCGCAATGCGTTTAAGTCAATGACTACCGAAGGGTTCCTCGCTGAATTAAAAGACGCGTTTAAAAACACAGATGGCTTCGAGGAAAAAACGAGGCTGCGCGAATGGGTTTACGGTACCGGCATCCCCGCGAATATCACACCCGCCGTTTCAGCCGAGTTCAATGCGATCGATACCATCATCAGTAAATGGCAGCAGGACAAGAACACTGCAGGGCTGAACAGGAAGCTCAGCTCAACAAACCAGCGATTGTATTTCATTCGCAAACTCCCCGCAGGGATCACTGCGGACGACATGGCGATACTGGATAAAGAATTCCATTTCTCACAGTCAGGTAACGCCGAGATACAGGCGGCCTGGTACACCTGGGCCATCCGAAAGAACTATCAGCCCGCAAGACCGTACATCGCGCAGTTTCTTCAGCTGGTAGGCAGGCGGAAATTCCTTCGGCCCCTGTATGGTGAAATGGTAAAAACGGAAGCAGGAAAAGAATGGGCCAAAGAGATTTACGCGAAGGCAAGGGGGAACTATCATCCCGTAGCGTATAACACCGTCGACGAGATCTTAGGTCTGAAGTAGACCAGTTAATCGCTGCTGACCTGCTCAGCGGCGATTTTTTCCTTTGCCCATTTCAGTGCAAGTTCCAGCTGTTCTTCGCGCGTGAGGTTCGAGTTGTCGAGTACTACCGCGTCATCAGCCTTCCGCAGCGGGCTAACCTCGCGGTTGCTGTCGATATAATCGCGCATTTCGAGATTCGTCTTGACCTCTTCGATGGTGATACCGGGGTT
>DASVBM010000199.1:0-8545 GCA_036375835.1 Chitinophagaceae bacterium
AAGAGGTGAGGGTATCGGTTCAGGCCATTGACACCAGTTCCTAAGCATTCGGAGTGATTTGTTGAGAGGCCCGCACTGACAGGGAATAGCAGGTATCAGACCCGTTCATATAAAGATTTTTTACAATTCCCGGCACTGGCCAGGCGTTCTCTCACCGGTGACGGGCTTCCGAAACGAACGTAACCGGCGGGTTAGCAGCCTGGTATAAAAAACGATTAGGTTTTCCGGGGTTGGCTTTTATTTCATCTGCAATAGTTAATTTGCACGGCTTATTGCAAAACCGCTATTGTTCCCTGCAACCGCGGTCTGAGGGCACCTAATAATTTCTATGAAAGTTACAGTAATCGGCGGGTCTGGGTTTATCGGATATTACCTGATCAAGGATTTCAAGCAGTCTGGGTTCCAGGTGAACAATATCGATAAGGCGCCGTCTGCCGACTACCCCGAACTGACTTCCATTGCCGATATACGTAACCCGGAGCAGATAGAAGAACACCTGCAGCCTTCCGACTGGCTGATATTGCTGGCGGCAGAACACGCGGATAACGTAACCCCCACCAGTCTTTACTACGATGTAAACGTGAATGGTGCCCGCAACGTGATCGACGTGGCAGAGCGGAAAGGCATCAAAAAAATACTGTTCACCAGCACCGTAGCGGTGTATGGGCTGAATAAAAAGAACCCCACCGAACATTCGCCTACCGACCCGTTCAACCATTATGGCAAAAGCAAGCACCTGGCCGAAGAGATCCTGGTGAAATGGTACAACGAAAAGCCACAGGAGCGCAGCCTGGTGATCATCCGCCCTACGGTGGTGTTTGGTCCCGGTAACATCGGTAACGTGTACAACCTGCTGCACCAGATCGCGATCAACAAGTTCCTGATGATCGGCAGGGGGAATAACAAGAAGTCGATGTCGTACGTGGAAAACGTGGCGGCATTCATCTCCTACTGTATCAAGAACGACCTGAAGGGATACCACCTGTTCAATTATGCCGATAAGCCGGACCTCACTACCCGTGAACTGGTGACACAGGCGGAAGCGGCACTCGGCAAAAAGATACTGCCTTTACGTGTTCCGTATACGGTTGGCCTGCTCGGCGGCATGTGTTTCGACGCCTTGTCTAAGGTCACCGGTAAAAAATATTCCATCAGCTCGGTGCGCATCAGGAAGTTCTGTGCCACCACGCAATTCTCCTCTGTCCATATTGAAGAAACGGGGTTCACTCCCAAATTCACCTTAAACGAAGGTCTCGAGATTACCATGAAGAGTATTCTGAATGGTAACGGTAAACATTAATTTCGCAACATGAAAAAAGCACTGGTAACAGGCATCACCGGTCAGGACGGTGCCTACCTGGCAGAATTACTGCTTAGCAAGGGATATGAAGTCCATGGTATCAAGAGAAGGGCTTCGCTGTTCAACACCGAAAGGATCGATCACCTGTACGAAGATCCGCATACGCCCAACCGGCATATGATACTGCATTACGGCGATCTTACCGACAGCACCAACCTCATCCGTATCATCCAGGAAGTACAGCCGGACGAGATCTATAATCTCGCCGCTATGAGCCACGTGCACGTGAGTTTCGAGACTCCCGAATATACCGCGAATGCCGATGGTATCGGAACCCTGAGGATACTGGAAGCGGTGCGGCTGCTGGGCCTCGCGAAGAAGACAAAGATATACCAGGCATCTACTTCCGAACTATATGGGCTGGTGCAGGCGGTGCCGCAGAGCGAGACCACTCCCTTTTACCCGCGTTCGCCTTACGCGGTAGCCAAGCTTTACGCTTACTGGATCACGGTGAACTACCGCGAGGCCTATGGTATGTTTGCCTGCAATGGCATCCTCTTCAACCACGAATCGCCTTTACGCGGTGAAACTTTCGTTACCCGGAAGATCACCCGTGGCGTGGCCAAGATCGCGATGGGGCTTCAGGATATCCTCTACCTCGGTAATATGAATTCCAAGCGCGACTGGGGACATGCGAAAGACTATGTTGAGGCGATGTACCGCATCCTGCAACAGGATACTCCGGAGGACTTTGTGATCGCTACCGGTGTCACTACCGAGATCCGCGAGTTCGTCCGCATGGCATTTGAGGAAGTGGGCATCGAAATTGAGTTCATCGGCAGCGGTGAAAACGAAGTGGGCAAGGTAGCAGCCTGTAACGGCGAATACCAGTTGCCCGTGGGAACTACTGTTGTGAAGGTGGACCCGAGGTATTACCGTCCTACGGAAGTGGACCTGCTGATCGGTGACGCTGCAAAAGCCCGCACGAAGCTGGGATGGGAACCGAAGTATTCGCTGGAAGAACTGGTGAAAGAAATGGTTGCCTCCGACCTCGAGTGCTTCAAGAAGGAAGTGATACTGAAGGAGCAGGGGTTTGCGGTGAGGAATCAGTATGAGTAGTTGAGAGCTTATAGTGTATAGCTTATAGCGGATGGCGCGGTGGGGCATTGGCGTAGGTTCGGGGATTGTTGCCGCGAGTGGGAATGGGGATGGCTGATGGCGGACGTATGGCAGGAGTGATGGAATTGGGAATTAGGGATTAACGTTTTCGCTGATGTTCACCTTTTATAGATGCAGGAACACTTGTTGCCCTTTGCGCAACTTTGCGCAGTCTTTGCGTGCTTTGCGTTACTAGCTGTTTCAATCGAAGCAGGCCGTATCATTCACTGAGGCCATAAACCAGGAATTATGAAATTGGATTCGAAGATTTTTGTCGCTGGCCATAGGGGAATGGTAGGAAGTGCCATCGTTCGGCGGCTGGAGAAAGACGGCTACGGAAATATTGTCACGCGAACTTCAAAAGAGCTGGACCTCCGTAACCAGCAACAGGTAAATGATTTTTTTGCTGCTGAGAAACCGGAGTATGTTTTTCTTGCCGCCGCTAGAGTCGGTGGCATCAACGCGAATAATACTTACCGCGCGGAGTTTATCTACGACAACCTGATGATCGAAGCAAATATCATTGAAGCCGCCTACCGGAATAATGTAACCAAGCTTCTTTTTCTCGGATCATCCTGTATCTATCCCAAGCTGGCGCCGCAACCTTTGCAGGAGGACTCACTGCTTACCGGCCCGCTGGAATGGACAAATGAACCTTACGCGATAGCCAAGATCGCAGGCATCAAGCTCTGTGAGAACTACCGGTTGCAGTATGGCTGCAATTACGTGTCGGTAATGCCTACCAACCTCTATGGCCCGAATGATAACTACGATCTCAATAACAGCCACGTATTACCGGCTTTACTGCGGAAGATCATCACCGCGAAGCAGAACGGCGACGCGGAGATGGAGATCTGGGGCAGTGGCACACCGCGGCGCGAGTTCCTGCACGTGGATGACCTGGCTGATGCCTGCATGTTCGTGATGCAGCATTACGACAAACCGGAGATACTGAATATTGGCGTGGGCGAAGACGTGACGATCATGGAGCTGGCGGAGCTGATCAGAAAGATCGTTGGGTTTGAAGGTGCGATACGCACCAATCCGGGTAAGCCCGACGGAACACCACGCAAGCTGATGGATGTCTCGCGCATCAACAGCCTCGGCTGGAAGGCGTCGATCGGGCTGGAAGAAGGGATCCGGAGGGTGTATGAGGAAGTGAGGGGGCAATTCGGCAATGAGGCAATTTGACAATTTGACAATGGGGAACGCTGATCTTCATGATTCTCATGATTACTTATGGCAGTATTTGGATCAAGGGCATCAGGATTGCTTCTTTAATAACAAGCTGATTTTCGCTGCACAGGGTCTCAATTAGTATACGAATGTAATGCCCCTCTCGTTCAGGAGAGGGGTTAGGGGTGAGGTCATAGCAATTCGGCAATGAGGCAATTTGGCAATTTGACAATGGGGAACGCTGAGCTTCATGATTCTTGTGATCACTTATGGTGGCATATTTAATAACAGAGGGTCACTAGCATCAACATTACACCTTCACTAATAAGCTGATTTTTCCTTCAACTCAGGATCTCAATTCCTTACCATAACTGATCATCGGAATCATGATCATCAGCGTTCTATTCTCACCAGCACAACTTCAATGAAACCTAGACTTCTCATCATACACAATCGCCTCGTGGTAGGTGGCCCCGCGCTCGATATCATTCCCCTTGCCTGGCACCTGCGGGATGAGTTCGAGGTGCATATATTGTATGGCCGCCGGGAGCCGGATGAGACCGAGCCGGTCTATATGCTGGAGAAATACCATGGATTGACGCTGGTGAACCTGGGCTGCCTGCAGCGGGCGCCTCACCCGGTAAGAGACGCCAGGGCTTTCCTTGCTATATCCAGGTACATCAGAAATTTCCGCCCTGATATCGTACATACCCATGGTGCGAAGGTGGGAATCTTCGGCAGGATCGCTGCAAGGCGGGCGGGCGTGCCATTGGTGATCCATACTTTTCACGGCCACTTCTTTCATTCATATTTCAACAGCTTTCTTTCGCGCTTCCTGGTCTCTGTTGAAAAGAGACTCGCGAATATCACCGACTATATCATTGCGATAAGTAGCACCCAGAAGGCCGACCTGGAACGCATACTCGGCATCGGGGATCCGGGGAAGATAAAGCTGATACCGCTGGGCGTGGATTATATAGATCCTTCAATGAAAGAACACTACCGGCAGGCATTCAAGCGCACCTACCGCGTTACCGATGATACCATATGCATCGGCTTCGTGGGCAGGCTGGTACCAATAAAGAATCCCGATTTCTTCATTGAGGCGGTGGCCCAGCTGCTGCAGCGTTATTCCAACCGCCACCTGCGTTTTGTGATCGCCGGCGACGGCGTGGAAAAGCAAAGGATGATGGAAAGGCTGCGGGAGAAACATATATCGTTCAGCTCATCCGCGCACGACGAAGCGCCGGTGGTTTTTACCGGCTGGGTGCAGAACATTCAGAACGTGCTGGAAGGTATGGATATCGTGGTGCTCACCTCTTACAACGAAGGCACGCCGATGTCGCTGATAGAGGCACAGCTATGTGGTATACCGGTGGTGGCGGTAGACGTGGGTGGTGTGCGCGATACCATGATAGCGGGGGAAACGGGACTGCTTGTACCGCGCCATGACGTTCAGCTTTTCTGTGATGCGGTTGGACGGCTGATCGAGCAGGCTTCCCTGCGCAAAGAAATGGGTGCGAAGGCGGCGGCCTTTGCCGGTGCTTCGTTCTCGAAGGAGAAAGAGATCGGGAGCTTCAGGGAGCTGTACAGGAGGGCGATGAGGAAAAGGGTGGATGGGGGAAATAACTTTAATTGAAGCCGGATTTTAATCATTGAACGGCAACATGCCCTGCGACAGTCATGCTGAGGTACGAAGCAACCTTCATTAATGTGACCTGTCGTATCAATTTTGAAACAGAAACAGCAAGTTGTCCGGTACCCGTTTGTTTATGAACCTGAACCAACCTGCTTATACTGTATACATTTTAACAAACGAAAGCAGAAATGTTCTGTATACCGGTATGACGAATGACTTGTACCAGCGTGTTGGGGAGCATTATCTGGATCGTGAAGAAAGAAAAACATTCGCTGGAAAATACCGCTGCTTTTGGCTGATCTATTTCGAGACATATGATTATCCGTCGGAGGCAATCAGCAGGGAAAAACAGATTAAGGGGTGGACACGAAAAAGGAAAATGGATTTGATTAAAGATTTTAATCCAACGTTGCGTTTCATGAATGAGGAAGTTTTTGGGAAATGGCCACTGGATGATGTGGTTCACAGGAAAGAAAGAAATGAGTGGTGACATGTACCGGAGAGTGCGTTTCTTCAGCTTTCGCCATATGGATTGCCTTTATGAAGGATGGTTCATACCCGGGACGACCGGTCGGACGGGCTCAGCATGACAGTCTCTCTGTGGGGTGGATTGGCTAAGCGTTAGGTCAGCCTTATTAAAAAATACCCAATGCGTTGGTCATTCCGAGGAATCAAGGGAACCTCCTTTAACAATCCCTTGTGCTAATGGATGCAGTGGCGTTGGTGTTCGACCTGGAACATAAGGGAAGGCTTAATGAAGGATGCTTCGTTCCTCAGCATGACGGACCCCTAAGGTTTGCGTTTTTTATTAAGTAATCATAATCGCGGAAAGTTCTTATTAGGCAGGAAAGAGATAGGGTGTAATGCGTTTCTTCAATATTCGACAGATGGATAGCCTTTGTGAAGGATGCTTCGTACCCCGTCCGGCGGGCCTCATGACAGTCGCCTTCCGGTCGCGTTTTTTATTAACCCATCGCCGAATTCCCCGGGGTAAGCAGAAAAGTCATGCGTGGTGATTATAAGTCGTCACCTGATGGTCTCCTTAAGTTTTGTCGTCATTTCCCCCCTCTCAACAAATCAACTTAATATTGCAACCTCAATATGTCTAAGAATATACTGATCACCGGCGGGGCCGGTTTTATTGGATCGCACGTGGTGCGGTTGTTTGTTACAAAGTACCCGCAGTACAGGATCATCAACCTGGACGCGCTCACCTATGCCGGCAACCTGGAGAACCTCGCGGACATAGACCAGTCGCCCAACTACGTGTTTGAGAAAGCCAATATACTCGATGCGGCACAGCTTGAAGAGATATTCACCCGTCACCAGGTGACAGACGTGATTCACCTCGCCGCTGAATCGCATGTTGACCGGTCGATCCTGTCTCCGCTGGATTTCGTTTATACCAACGTGATCGGGACGGTGAACCTGCTCAACACGGCGCGCGCCTGCTGGAAAGGCGAGTACGAAGACCACCTGTTCTATCATATCTCCACCGACGAGGTGTATGGCGCGCTGGGTGAAAACGGGCTGTTCACCGAGACCACGCCCTACCACCCTAATTCGCCATACTCGGCGAGCAAGGCTTCTTCCGATCACTTTGTGCGGGCTTATGCCGAGACTTATGGCTTACGCACCGTGATCACCAACTGCTCGAACAATTACGGCCCTTATCATTTCCCGGAGAAGCTGATCCCGTTGTTCATCAACAACATCATCAATAAAAAACCACTGCCGGTATATGGCGACGGGCTTTATACCCGTGACTGGCTGTATGTGAAAGACCATGCACTGGCGATCGACCTGGTGTTCCATAAAGGCGAAAGGGATGAGACGTATAATATCGGCGGGTTCAACGAATGGAAGAATATCGACCTGGTGAAGCTGCTCTGCAAACAGATGGATGAGAAACTGGGTAACGCGCCGGGTACCAGCGAACAGCTGATCACCTATGTTAAGGACCGCCCGGGGCACGACAGGCGTTACGCCATCGATGCCGGTAAGATCAATAAAGAGCTGGGATGGAAGCCTACGGTTACATTCGAGCAGGGGCTGAGCGAAACCATCGACTGGTACCTGAACAACCAGGAGTGGCTGAACCACGTTACTTCGGGAGCCTATCAATCTTATTACGAAAACATGTACGCCGGCAGATAATGAAGGTAGAAGCAACACCACTGAAAGATTGTTTTGTGCTGCATAACACGGTATTCCGTGATGAGCGTGGTTATTTTTTCGAGAGCTTCAACCGGCAGACCTTCCGGAAGATCACCGGCCTGGACGTGGATTTTGTGCAGGACAACCAGTCGAAGTCGCAGTACGGCGTTTTGCGCGGCCTGCATTTTCAGACAGGCGGCCATGCACAGGCCAAACTGGTGCGGGTGCTGGAAGGCGAGGTGCTGGACGTGGCCGTAGACATCCGCAAAGAATCGCCTACGTTTGGACAGCATTTTTCGTTGTTACTGAGTGAGCACTCCGACACGCAGCTTTTCCTGCCCAGGGGTTTTGCGCATGGCTTCGTGGTGCTGAGTGAAACAGCGACTTTTTTTTACAAGTGCGACAATTACTATCATAAGGAATCGGAGGGAGGTATCGCCTATAACGACCCCGAGCTGGCGATCGACTGGAAAGTGGAGGCAGGCAGCGTGATCCTTTCCGAAAAAGACAGGCATAACCCCACATTAAAAGAATACCGAAACAGCTTATGAAAGGAATCATCTTAGCCGGTGGCAGCGGAACGCGGTTGTACCCGATTACCAGGGCGATCAGTAAACAACTGATGCCGGTATATGATAAGCCGATGATCTATTATCCCTTGTCAATTTTAATGCTGGCGGGTATCCGCGAGGTACTGATCATCACCACACCGGAAGACGCGCCGCAGTTCGAAAGACTGCTTGGCGACGGATCGGCTATCGGGTGCCGGTTCAGTTACGCGGTGCAGTCTGTTCCAAACGGCCTCGCCCAGGCATTTGTGATTGGCGAGAAATTCATCGGTAACGATAAAGTAGCACTTATACTGGGAGATAATATTTTTTACGGCGCGGGACTCAGCGAACTCGTACGGTCTTTCAACGACGTTGAAGGCGCCGCGATATTCGCTTACGAAGTGAATGATCCGGAGCGCTATGGCGTGGTGGAGTTCGATGAACAGTTCCGCGCAAAGTCTATCGAGGAGAAGCCGTTACAGCCTAAGTCGAACTATGCGGTTCCCGGCCTTTATTTCTATGAAAACAGCGTAGTGGAGATCGCGAAGAACCTGAAACCCTCGG
>DASVBM010000075.1:0-2255 GCA_036375835.1 Chitinophagaceae bacterium
TTCAGCAAGCAAGCTTGCGAAGCTTCGAAACAAAACAGCCCCGGCCAAGCCGGGGCTGCATTTGTTTTGTCGGGAGGACTGGATTCGAACCAGCGACCCCCTGGTCCCAAACCAGGTATTCTAACCGGGCTGAACTACCTCCCGTTCCTTTAAAAGGAGTGCAAATATAAGGGCATTAGGAGTAGAAAACGCAGCGGCATTAAAAAAGCCGAAGCTGCAGCAAAAAAAACCGGGGACTGGCCCCGGCTCAATTTAGTTTTCCTGTTTTGGCATCGCGATCACGAACGAACGGGTAATCACACCCATCTCATCCGGCTTCACCTTGCTGTTGATGTTCGACCGGGTAGCAAATGCGTCGTTGCTGTCTTTGAACATGTCATCCATTACATTTTCAAAACCAGAACTGCTTTTCACACCGCGCGTTCCGGAACGCGATATTACCGGCCTGAGGTCCATCGGAGTACGGGTGAAAATAAATTTCATGAACTCCCTGCCCTGCGGCGTTTGCTGGTCAACTTCTACCTCTTCGATAAAGAATTCACTATTCGGCTGCACCACGCATTCATCTGCTTCTTTCCCGTCATAAGGGATCAACACCTTCATCTGGTTGTCCGGCGTAATATCAAGCAGGTTAAAGAAAACCTGGTAGTTGTTTTTATTGACGATGCGGATGCTGAACAGGTCTTTTGGCTTCATGGTGAAACCATCCGCTGCCTCTACCGGTGAAAGCGGTGTGATCTCGACGCTCACATTCTGAACCATGGAACCGCCGTCCGGCAGGTTACGCATATAGTTGATCCGCATCGCCCTTTTCAGGTTGTCCAGCATTTGTTTGAGCGACTTCTGCGAAAGGGTATCGCCTTTCTTCACTGTCGCATCCCACCGGGTGCTATCCGCCTTATCGATCAGCTCCACTTTCGTTTCACCCGACTTCAGCGTGTGCAGGTCAAAGATGTAATCAGGTGTATCACCGATACTGAGGTATTGCAGCGGCTCGATGTATTTTTTGATCTGACCCGCTAAAGTGCCCCCTGTACCTTTCTCATCTTTATTGCGGATAAGCAGGGTGGCGGAAAAATCGGCAAAAGCGGCTTCGTCGATAACTATTTTATACGCTTCTCCGCGCTGAACTTTTTTATCGAGTACCCCAATGCTCTGGAAAGTACCGGCGATAGTCACGGATCCTTCCGCCAGCGGCGTGGTTTCATCTTTGTCATTCAGCGCATAGAGCCTGAATCTGGATCCCTTCGAAACGCTGTTGAGGAAGCCGGCATTGAAAAAGAGCGTTGTGTCATTCATCCACCTGTTCACGCCGATATACGATTCAGGGGCAATGAAATCACCACCGAAGACAACCTGGTTGATGTTTCCTTCCACCATCGGCCTTTGCTGCGGAAACTGCGCCTGTATCTGTGCGCGGATCTTCTCATACAGGTACTGGTACGTGCTGCCGGGCTTTAGCGCCGAAATTGCTTTCGCAAAGGCATAACTCAGCGATCCTACACCGGTATTGTTTTCATCGCGGGTTTCAAAATTTACCTGGTGCGCGCTCGAAGCACTGAAAACTATCATATTCCCAACTCCGTCGCCAAAAAATTCTGTTTCCTGGCCGGAGGCAAAATTCACTTTGATGTTCGGCTTGTAACCGGGTTTATTGAATGGTACCGGTGTACCCCGGGCCATGAATTCGTCGCCGCCGCGATGTGCGGTACCGGAATGACAGGCGTCGATCAGTACCACCAGGCTACCGCTGGAACCGATCTTCTTCCGGATCGCATTCAGTTTTTCCCCCACTACGTCATCGCGCAGGTGATTTTCTCCATGGTAGGTTACCGGGTCGTACCTGCCTGCTGCGTCGTAAGGTATCAGGGCTTCATCATAACCATCTATCTCGTCTCCATTATCGTCGTAGATCTGCTGACCATGTCCCGAAAAGTGGAAGATGACGATGTCCCCGGTTTTTGCCCGGGCGATCAGCCGGTCAAGCGCGTCAATAATGCCTTTGCGGGTGGCCTGCTGGTTCAGCAGGGTATCGAGGTTCACTTCAGAAAAACCGTTTTTCATCAGCGCGGCCTTGATATAACGCACATCGTTAATAGAGCTCAGGTCTTTCCAGTCACCTTCGGGATAATCGCCAATGGCCACAATCAACCCGATTTTGCGTTGGCCGAAGCCTGCAATGCTCAGCAGGAGGCAGGCAATAAGTAGAATGCGTTTCATGTGCTGGTTTTTGGTGTACGGAGAATAGATGCCCG
>DASVBM010000158.1:0-4506 GCA_036375835.1 Chitinophagaceae bacterium
CTCATGGCCTTCACGCTGCTGGCCGCACCAGGCTGCAGGAAATCACTGGAAGTATCCCGGTGTATACAGGCTAAAATCAATGAAGTGGCAACCAACCCCGCCTCGATTATCGTCAGGGTGGATGAATATGTTTTCAAGGGACAAACCGTCTACCTTTTCGCAGACTCACCGGAGATAGCCGATTGCGGCGCAACTGTGTATGACCGGGATTGTAACCAGCTCTGCTTCCTGGGCGGTATCGCAGGACTGGTCGATTGCCAGGGCCTTCGCTTCGGCGACCACGCAGTGTTCAAAAGAACGTTGTGGTCAAGGTGATCCCAATGCCGGCAAATGAAATGTTGCACCCCGGCGGTTTGATCGCGAAACAGGCGGAGCAGCGCGTCCTGCGCGGAGATATGTAAACGTTGCTACCTCCGTGGTTTTCGGTGCGCTCACTGCGCACGTCCTCCGCGCATTCATCACCTATAATTCCTCACTAACCCCGATACATATATATTTCGTTTCGAGGTATTCCTCCAGGCCGTAATAACTTCCTTCTTTACCAAATCCGCTTTCCTTCATCCCGCCAAATGGTGCTTCTGCGTGCGAGATGATCCCTTCGTTCACACCGATGATCCCATACTCCAGTCGTTCGGCAACGCGAATGACCCGGCTGATGTCACGTGAGAAGAAATAGGCGGCAAGGCCGTACGCTGTGCCGTTTGCGGCGCCGACGACTTCGTCCTCGGTTTCAAAACTGTATAGAGCTGACACCGGTCCGAAGATCTCTTCGCGGCTAAGATCCATCCCGGCTGTGCAGGAGGTGAGAATAGTAGGCTCGAAAAACAGTTCGCCGGCAGGGTGTGGCTTTCCACCACAGGCAACCACCGCGCCTTTGGCAACAGCGTCTTCCAGCAACCGCTTCACTTTACTCAGTCCCTCACTGTTGATCAAAGGCCCGATCTGCACTCCCGCGTCAGTGCCGTTACCAACATTCAATCGTTCAACTTCACTGCGGTATCGTTCCAGGAATCGATCGTATATGCCACGCTGTACAAATATGCGGTTGCCGCAAACGCAGGTCTGGCCCGCATTCCGGTATTTGCTCGCCAGCGTGCCGGCTATCGCTGTATCAAGGTCGGCGTCATCGAAGATGATCACCGGTGCATTGCCCCCCAGTTCAAGTGAAAGCCGCTTTACACCGGAAGCACATTGTTGCATCAGTATCTTACCCACCTCTGTTGAACCGGTAAAGGAAAGTTTGCGGATCAAATGGTGCGTGGTCAGTATCCCGCCGATTGCCGGGGCATCCGAAGTAGTGATCACATTGAGCACGCCTGCAGGTATCCCCGCCTGGCTCGCCAGTTCGGCCAGTGCCAGTGCACAGAGTGGCGTATCCTCCGCCGGCTTCAGCACCACCGTGCATCCTGCTGCGAGCGCGGGTGCGATCTTCCTGGTAACCATCGCCACTGGGAAGTTCCAGGGAGTGATGGCCGCCACTACTCCCACGGGCTGCCTGATCGTCAGCATCCGCTTTCCCTTTACCGGCGAGGGTATCGTCTCTCCATAACTGCGCCGGCATTCTTCGGCGAACCATTCTATAAACGAAGCGCCGTAAGCTATTTCCGCCTTTGCCTCCGCCAGCGGTTTGCCCTGTTCGGAAGTGAGCAGCGCCGCAAGCGCTTCCGCGTTTTGGACAATCAGTGCATACCAGCTTTTCAGCAGTTCCGATCTTTGCTTAGGTGGAGTTATGCTCCAGGAACCAAACGCAGCGTCCGCAGCCTCTATTGCCTGCAGGCAGTGGTCCGGCGCCGCATCAGCAACATCCGCTATCTTTTCTCCGGTAGCAGGGTTGATCACAGGAAATGTACTATGCCCCGGTTGCCACTTACCATTAATGAATAAGTTTGTTCTCTGAAGCGAGGCTTTATATGGCTGCATGAAATAAATTTATAACTTTCGCTGAGGCAAAACATGAGAAAATTCTTCCGGCAGTTATCGCTCCCTAAAAAACTGATCCTGATTGGTGTTGTTCCCCTTGCATTTCTCGCATATATCGGTTTCCAGTTTTATCGTGAAAAATCGGAGAAGGTACAGCTGCTGGAGCTCTACACGCAGCGCATTTACCAGTCGGAGAACCTTTCCGAGCTGATCGATGCCCTGCTGAACGAAAGAAAACTCAGTTTCGACCTCACAATAAAGCAGGAACTCGGAGAAGGGCTGCAGGAACAGCGTCGTGAGACCGATTCGCTGATCCGGTTATTGCACAGGAACAGCGATATATCACTGCTGCAGTTTGAGCAATACACTTTTGTAAACGGGCTTGATTCTGCCAGGAAGCGGGTAGACCGGGGCGTGGCCACTCCGGGCGAGATCATGAACACGTTCACCAACATGATCTTCCGGCTGAACACGCTGAACAGTTCGTTTCCCGCTACGCAGATCTATCTCAGGCCGGTGTCACACGAACTCGCGGCTCAAAGGCTGATCACCGAAATGCTCACCTACCTGGGCATCCTCCGTTCGAATATTTTCAACGTGCTGCATACGCGGCAGTATATGGTGGAGACACTGATCGGCACCCAGGGCGTTCACCAGATCTATCATAGTTATGAACGCGAATTTCAACTGAAGGCGCCGCCATCGATCTACCGTATGTACAGCGATATGCGCAGGGCCGGGGAACTGAAACCCACGGTCGAATACCTGGATACGTTATTCGTGACCTTCACCTTCAACGACAGGTACACCGCTGCCGAATGGTGGGCCGTCTCTGACAAAGGCATCAATGACCTCCGGCAACTTCAGCAGCAGATATGGGAGATCACCAAGTCCAAGGTCAACGGCGTACTGAAACAGGAGATCCGGGAACGCGATGAAGCGCTGGTATTCCTGCTGCTGGCTTTCGTGGCGGTTGCACTGCTGGTGGGTTTCACACTTGTAGTGATCGGGAATACGCTTAAGGAGCTGAACCTGGCAGCAGGGAAGATTGCTGCCGGCGATCCCGATGTGAAAATCGCCGTACAGGCCGATGACGCGATCGGCTCGCTTGCAGACTCGATCCGCGAAATGGAAAGGCAGGTACGCGAACGGACCGTTGCCTTACAACAATCCAACACGGAACTGGAAACATCGAACCGGGAGCTGGAACAGTTTGCCTATGTAGCCAGCCATGACCTGCAGGAACCGGTACGCAAGATCCGCACGTTTGCCGACCAGCTGAAAGTAAAGAACTATGAACAGCTGGATGAATCCGGCCGGAAATACCTCGACAAGATCCTTTCATCCGCCGACAGGATGAAAATGATCATTAACGACATCCTGCAGTTCTCGCAACTCCACCGTGACCCGGAGGAGATGAAGAAAGTTGACCTTAACACGGTCCTGGCAAATGTGCAGTCTGACCTCGAGTTGCTCATCAGCCAGAAAAATGCGGAGATCAGTATCCGCAAGCTGCCCGTGATACAATCGATACCGTTCCAGATGAACCAGTTGTTCTACAACCTGATGAACAATGCGCTGAAATTCTCCAGGCCCGGTGTAGCGCCGGTGATCAATATTACCGTATCGGAAGCCCCGGCAAACCTTGTAAAGGCAAAGCTCTCCACCCCACCCGCGGCTTCACGTTATTACCGCATCACGTTTGCCGACAACGGTATCGGCTTTGAACAGGAATATGCCGAGAAGATCTTCGTGATGTTCCAGCGGCTCACCTCCGAGCGGACAGGAACGGGTATCGGCCTCGCACTATGCAGAAAGATCGTCGAAAATCACAAGGGCCATATCGAAGCGCATTCAAAGCCGGGTGAAGGAACCAGGTTTGATATACTGTTGCCGGAGAAGCAATAAGACACAGAACGCCACTTCGCGTAGTTTCAGGACGCGGAATAACCGGGAAAACGCCGCGTGCGCGCTGATGCTTTGCGCTTACCTGTACTTATCTCAGGCTGGTTTCGATGGCCGTCCCTGCCGCGCCCGGTGTCGGAAAACGCCCGCCAGGGTGGGTCGATGCTGCTACCATGTTATGATCTCCTTCGTATCTCCTTCGCATCTCGTTCGCATCTCCTTCGCATCTCGTTCGCATAAGACAGCGAACGAGATGCCTGCGAGATGCCTGCGAGATACCTGCCAGTACCGAACATGGGGGCAATAAAACCCCTGCCTGGTTCCCGGGCGGATATAGTGAAATGGGTAGCCGGAGGTGCGGAACAAGTGGGGCAGTTATTAGTCGTGAGGTTTCAGTCCTGGCCCGGATTCCCGGCTCAGCATGCAGGATTCTGATTAAAAATAAAAATCCACCGTAACACTGAAGCTTCGGTAGATTTTGCAGAAAAAAGGGGTGGATTATCGAACTATTTTATCGAAGGACTGCTTCAGTTCACCAACACTTTCGTTGTCTTTTTATATATTACAATTTTAAATAAGGTTTATGAGCTTATCGGCACAAGAACATTGGGATAAGATCTATTCCACGAAATCTGAAAGCGAAGTCAGTTGGTTTCAGCCATATCCAAAGACCTCAATGGA
>DASVBM010000298.1:0-2179 GCA_036375835.1 Chitinophagaceae bacterium
AGGCGGGGAGGCACAGCGGTTCAGTAATATTTCAATGGGTGCGGGTGCCCCGCAGTGGAGTCCCGACGGAAAAACGATCCTGTTCAGCGCCGGAATCTTCCCCGGAGCATTTACAGATTCCGCAAACCGGAAGATCGCTGAAGAGCGAAAAAAGCAGAAGTATAAGGCCCGGGTATATACCCAGTTCCCGGTAAGGAATTTCGATCGCTGGCTGGATGACAAACAACCAGAGATCTTTGTGCAGGCCATTGGTTCGGATACTGCGCGCAGTCTGCTGGCGAACGCGGCCATTGCCAGCGATCCGGCTTTCCGCTTCGGTAGTGCAACCTGGAGCGCAGACGGCAAATCGATTGTGTTCTCTGCAACCACGGAAGCCGGCAGCGGTGCCTACCAGGAGATCGTTTACAATCTTTACTCGATACCATTAACCGGGGGCGAAGTAACACAGCTTACCAGGGACGGCGATTCTTACAGTGCGCCACAGTTTTCGCCGGATGGCAGGTTTCTTTTCTGCTTCAGTAGTGCTGCTCAGAATAATAAAGTTTACAACCTCGATTATATCACCCGTTTCGATTGGCCGTCGATGCAGAACAAAACAGTGCTTGCCAGGCAACTGGACCGGCCGGTGAATAATTTTTCAATCGCTGGAAAGACGATTTACATGTCTGTTGAATCGGAGGCCAGGGACATGCTGTATACAATACCTGTGGAAGGTGGCGAACCGGTACGGCTTACCCGGAATGGTACCGGCTCTTACACAGGGGTACGTGTTTCTGATGATGGAAAAGTAATTGTAGCCTCTTATGAAAACAGCGTTGCACCTGCTGAGCTGGCGCGTATAGACGCTACGGGCATGCACCGCCTCATCACCGGGTTTAATACGGCAAGACTTGCGAAACTGGATCTTAAACCGGTTGAAGAGATGTGGACGACGAGCAGCCGGGGGAAAAAGATTCATAGCTGGATCGTGAAGCCGGCAGGTTTCGATGCTTCGAAGAAATACCCGCTTTTCGTGGTGATCCATGGGGGTCCTGCAGGATCCTGGAAAGATAACTGGGGCTATCGCTGGAACTATCACCTGCTTGCCGCACCGGGCTATGTGCTGGTGCTAACGGATTATACGGGCTCGACAGGATACGGCGAAAAGTTTTCGCAGGATATTCAGTTTGATCCGTTTAAAGGCCCGGCCGACGAAGTGAACGAAGCCGCGGCGGACGCCATACGCAGATTCAGCTTTATCGATGGAAGCAGGCAGGTTGCCGGCGGCGCGAGTTATGGAGGCCACCTGAGCAACTGGCTGCAGGGGACGACTTCTCATTACAAGGCGCTGATCAGCCATGCAGGGCTGGTGAACAGCGAGGCACAATGGGGAACCAGTGATGGTATTTACCACCGCGAAATCATGGCGGGCGGTCCACCCTGGGAGCAAAGCAAAACCTGGGTTGAGCAGAACCCGATCCGCCTTGCGAAAAATTTCAGGACTCCGGTACTTGTTACCGTTGGTGAACTCGATTACCGCGTACCGCTGAATAATGCACTGGAATACTGGGCCGCGCTCAAGCGGATGAAGGTGCCTTCGAAGCTGATCGTGTTCCCGGAAGAAAATCACTGGATCATGAAAGCAGAGAACAGCAGGTTTTTTTACCAGCAGGTGCATGAGTGGATAGCGAACTACCTGAATAAATAGTGATGAGTCCTGAGTGATACCCGGTGGAATACCCGGGCGGCAATTAACATAGTGACATGCAACAGAAAATAGTATCGGCATACAGGGAAAGGTTCGGGGGAGAGCCATTGGTGGTATTTGCGCCGGGTAGGATCAACCTGATCGGTGAACACGTGGATTATAACGACGGGTACGTGATGCCGGCGGCGATAGACAAGGGTATATGGTTTGCCATAGCGCCGAACCAGAGTGACGAGCTTCGTTGCTTCAGCTTTGACATGCAGGAAATGATCACTGTTTCACTTTCCGAAGTGTCGAAGCGTTCCGGCTGGAGTAACTACATCCTCGGTGTGGTACACGTGATGATGCTGGAGGGTCATCGGCTGGGAGGATTCAATTGTGTGTTTGGCGGAAACCTGCCGGTAGGTGCGGGCCTCTCGTCCTCTGCGGCGGTGGAGTGCGGGCTTGCTTTCGGGTTAAATGAGATATTCGGATTAAACCAGGGACGCAGGC
>DASVBM010000284.1:0-2154 GCA_036375835.1 Chitinophagaceae bacterium
GCTGGCGAATCGCGAAAGATCTGTTCGAAGTAGAGACCCCGTTAGGACACCAATTCTGTAAATGATATCAGCACACGAATGTAGCGCCCCTCTCTTCCAGGAGAGGGGGTGGGGTGAGGTCTGACGGGACACTTCGAAAAAAGCCGCACCTGGAAAGGTGCGGCCGCTCTATTAATCTACCTCATGCACAAGCTCTTCAGGTGTTATGCCATACCTCCAGTATGGTGAAATGTTTCTCGCCAAGGGGTACGCGCCACCCCACGCGCTGGCCTTTGCGCGAGCCGATGAGCGCGATGCCTACGGGCGACATGACCGAGATCTTTTTCTCTTTGATGTTGGCCAGCTTTGGCGCTACCAGCGTCAGCTCGATTACCTTGTCTTCGTCTTTGTCGTGAACCCTCACGGTGGAGTTCAGCCGCACAACGTCTTCGGGCAGCTGGTCGTGGTCCACCAGGTTTGCGCGTTTGATCTCTGCAAGCAGTTCTTCCACGTTGAAGCGGTTATAGAGGCTCTTCGCCTGTCCGCCCGAGAGGTATTGCATCAGGATTCCATAATCGAGTTTGCTGAGGATGGGTGCTTCTGTAGTGATTCGCATATTAATCAGTTTAAAAGTTTTCGCAATTCCAGTTCTAACCTGTTTTCCCTGCGGGGAAAGTATATGTCTTCGAAGCTCCTTGCTTCGGACTCGCTTGTTCTGCGGAAGAAGCGCGAAGGGTGCACGTCTTCCAGCGTGCTGAAGCCGCAGGCCTCCATGATTTCGACGGTGGCGGCCATCGTTTTTCCATGGAAGCTGGCAACGCGCGCTCTTTTGTCTTCCGGAACCAGCGCATTATACAGCGAAGGGTCCTGCGTAGCCACTCCAACGGGGCATTTGCCACTGTCGCAGATCAGGGCCTGGATGCAGCCGAGGGCCATCATCATGCCCCTTGCGCTGTAACAGGCGTGGGCGCCGAGGCTGATGGCTTTGAGCACGTCGAAGCCGGTGATGATCTTACCCGCGGCAAAGACCTTGATCTTGCCGTAGAGGTGGTAATCCTGCAAGGTGCTTTTTACAAAAGACAGTGCATCGTACAACGGCATACCCAGGTGGTCGGTGAATTCCAGCGGTGCGGCGCCGGTACCTCCTTCTGCCCCGTCTATGGAGATGAAGTCGGGTATGATGCCGGTGACCACGATGGCGTTGCAGATCTCGTAGAAATCATTCTTGTTGCCGATGCAGAGCTTGAAGCCTACAGGTTTACCACCGGAGAGCTCCCTGAGCAGCTGCAAAAAGCGCAGGAGTCCTTCCTCGTTCCTGAACTCGGCGTGGGCCGCCGGCGAGTGCACGGTAGTCCCCGGCTGTACCTGGCGGATAGCCGCGATCTCCGCGGTATTCTTGGCGGCAGGGAGTATACCACCGTGGCCCGGTTTGGCGCCCTGCGACAGTTTCAGCTCGATCATTTTCACCTCGGGCCGCAGCGCGTTTTTGCGGAAGGCGAGGGGGCTGAAGCGCCCTTCCGCCGTGCGGCAGCCGAAATAGCCCGTACCGATCTGCCAGATGAGGTCGCCGCCACGCAGGTGGTGATCGCTGATGCCGCCCTCGCCGGTGTTGTGCGCGAAGCCACCAAGCGCCGCACCCTCGTTAAGGGATATGATAGCGGTTTTGCTGAGCGCTCCATAACTCATGGCAGCGATGTTGAGTATACTGCAGGAGTAAGGCTGCAGGCACTGGTGGTTGCCCACGGTTACGCGCAGCTCGCGCTGATCGGTCTTCACGGGAAATAAGGCGTGCGACACCCATTCATAGCCGGGCGCCTGCGGGTTGTACTGCATACCGAAGGCGACGGTCTGCTTTTCGTTCTTGGCGCGCTGGTAGATGATCGAACGCTGCCTGCGGTTGAACGGTTTGCCGTCCAGGTCGCTTTCGAAGAAATACTGGCGCAGTTCGGGCCTGAACTTTTCGAAGAGGTAGCGAAGATGCCCGACAACAGGGTAGTTCCGCTTCAGGGCGTGTTTCTGCTGTGAAAGGTCGAACACGGCCAGGGCCAGCAGGGGCAGCGTGATGCCCAGGCCCCAATACCAGCTGGCGGCGATGTTCATAGCCAGGAACAATACCAGCGCGTTCGCGAGCACGATGCCGGCGAGTATCAGTCCCGATCAGGATAGTTTGAAAGA
>DASVBM010000265.1:0-2923 GCA_036375835.1 Chitinophagaceae bacterium
GCGGCTGACCGCAGTGGATTTTTTCAGGTCGGGGTGCAAATATAAAGGTGAAAAAAACTTCTGCCAAATTGTTTGGGATCTTTATATGCCGGTACCTGACTCACAAAACTTTTTTACATGCAGCCTTTCTCCCGCATCGAGGTCATCCTGGATAATATCACCCGCATCACAGCAGACGCCATCGTCAACGCAGCCAACTCCTCGCTGCTCGGCGGCGGCGGGGTGGACGGTGCCATACACCGCGCAGGCGGACCCGCTATACTGGAAGAATGCAGGCGCATCGTTGCCAGGCAGGGTGGCTGTGAAACCGGTACGGCAGTGATCACCACCGCGGGTAAATTGAAGGCGAAATACGTGATACACACCGTGGGACCTGTCTGGAATGGCGGAACCCACAACGAAAGGAAACTCCTGGCTGACTGCTACACCAACTCGCTGCTACTCGCTTCGGAATTCAAATGCAAATCCATCGCGTTTCCCAACATCAGCACCGGCGTGTACCGCTTTCCTAAACCGGAGGCCGCTGCCATTGCCATCACCACGATTAGCAACTACCTGCAACATCACGACGATATCAGCCGCGTTATCCTGGTTTGCTTTGCCGAAGAAGATTTCAATATCGTGAACAAGGCTTTCGCCGACGCAGCCCGGCCATAAAGCCTCAGGGTACCATCAGCCTCCGCCGCACCGAAGCCTGCATATGACGTGAGGCAGTGATCTTCCCGGAAATATAACCAAGCGCGAATGCCAGCGGAAAATCTCCTACCCAGTGCACCCGGCTGTTCGCCAGCGCAAAGCCCAGCATTCCCACCAGTGAATATCCAACCGGCCTGATCCAGCGCTTCTCCGGGAAGTTCTCCGCCAGCACCGTAACCGTGGCGGTTAACGTAGTAACGTGACCGGAACAAAAAGCATCGTAATTGCTTTTGTCTTCTATGAACGAGGATAGTTTGGCGAAAGGCCTCCACCTGCCACCGGGCTGCGTTGCCTTCAAAGGTTCCTGCCGGCCCGCCATCCACTTGATCGTTTTGGTTGCGATGGCAGTGGTGATCACCGTTTCAACCACATCGGCCGCGGCCTGTACCGAACGACGATCGTAATTCATCTTTCCATAGATATATAAACCGCCTGCCAGCAACAGGCTGGTACCGCCATCTCCCAGCTGGTAAAGCGCGGAATTGATGTTATCCGGCGCCTTCAGCAAAACGATATCATCCAGCCGCAATAAAGGCCGGTATCTTACCCGTGGATCCATTCCCACATCTTCCGCAACCTTCCCTACCCCCTCGGTTAAACGATGATCCTGCCACAGCAACACCGCGGTAGCTCCTGCCACGATCATCAGTTCATCAACATTTTCTTTTTGAAAAGGTACGCGCGCGATATGCCAGAGGTTGGAAGGAACGTTCCGGATAAATCCCCAACGCCGCGGCTTTCTTTCCGGTATCCGCACAATCGCGCTGAAACTCCGGAAGCTGTCCACAGGCGCCGGCGATGGCATATCAATTTGAAAACTGTCTGCAGTAACCGGTTGCAAAGCACTGGTGTCGCAACAGCTCACGGGCTGTGCCTGTAATGTGTAGCTGGAAATAAATAAACACGCTAATGCTGTAATTCGCTTGCCCGTCATGTACATTTCCCGGATAGTGATTAGTTCCTTTTCCAGGATGTACGAAAACCATGCTAAACGAAAATTCCCCGGATTGTGGAATGCAGCGGCTGTAGCACCGCTACTCTACTACCATCACCAGGTCTTCCGCCTTCACCAGCGTGCCGGCGGGCAGCACGATCGATTTCACCGTTCCTTCCTTCAACGCGGTAATGGTGCTCTCCATTTTCATGGCTTCCAGTGTAAACAACGGCGTATTGGTCTTCACTTTCTCGCCTTCCTTCACAAAGAACTGCGAGATCTTTCCCTGCAGCGGCGCGGCAATGTGTTCTGACTTTCCCTTCTCGGCCTTCTGGTGCTCATGGCTGTGCACCTCGATGCCGCGGTCCAGTATCTCGATGATCCGCGTCTGGCCGTTTAATCGCATAAACACCTTCCGCATACCGTGTACATCGGGTTCGCCGATCGTCAACAGGCGCACCAGTATCGCTTTGCCCGTATCGATCTCGATCAGCGCTTCCTCGTCCTGTTTGAGGCCATAGAAAAACTGCGGAGTCGGTATCTTCCGCACCGATCCATAAGCCAGCTTCTTCTGGTGATATTCCTCGAAAACCTTTGGATACATCAGGTAAGACAGCAGGTCGGTGAACTTCACGTGTTCGTCGAACTTCTGTTTGAATAACTTAAACTCTTTCTCAAAATCTACCGGTGCCAGGTGCTCATTTGGCCGCTCGGTGAATGGCTTCACGTCTTTGAGAATGATCTGCTGCAGCCTGGCATCAAACCCGCCGACCGGCTGACCGATCTCTCCTTTGAACAACGACACCACCGACTCAGGAAAGGCCAGCGTATGCCCTTTCGTGTAAATATCTTCAACAGTCAGCCCGTTACTCACCATGAACAGCGCCATATCGCCAACCACCTTCGAGCTGGGCGTCACCTTCACGATATCGCCGAACATCTCATTCACGGCGCGGTAGGCTTTCTTGATCTCTTCCATCTTGTCTCCCAGTCCCAGCCCGGCCGCCTGTGGCTTCAGGTTGGAATACTGCCCGCCCGGTATCTCGTGGTAATACACTTCGGCGCTGCTTGCCCTCAACCCGCTCTCGAACGGGTAGTAATATTCGCGAACCGCCTCCCAGTATGTGGAGTGCCGGTTCAGCTCTTCTATATCGTATGGATTCGCGCGTTCGTGGAACTTCATCATCTCCACCACCGCGTTGAAATTCGGTTGCGAGGTCAGGCCCGAAAGCGCGCCGATCGCGCAGTCCACCACGTCCACACCGGCCTCGATGGCCTTAAGGTAAGTCGCGG
>DASVBM010000069.1:0-20242 GCA_036375835.1 Chitinophagaceae bacterium
AGGGCAGGAACTGGAAGTGCTGATACACGACACAAAGTCCAGGGAAAAACCATTGAGCGTGATACTGGTTGAGCCGGATATCGCCTCTGCATCGCTTATCATTGGTTCGTTCACTTCGAAGGATGAGCTCAAGCGGGTGGCAGATTTTGCTGCTGAAAAAAACATTCCATTGATCTCAGGAACCTATCCGAACGACGGCGGCATCACCGGCAACCCCATGCTCGTGATCATCAATCCCACGCTGGCAACGCATATTGAGGGTGTGTTTAAATACGTGCAGCGGAATCATTCGCTCGACAATGTTGTATTGTTCAGGCGTAAAAGCGATCCCATGGACCGATACATCATGGAAAGCATTATCGAAGCCTCCCAAAGAAACCGCGGTCTGCCGTTGCATATCAACTATGTTGAGGTCAGCGACCAGTTCAATCCCGCAGAGATCATATCCAGACTTGACAGCAACAAAACCAATGTTGTGATCGGGGCATCGCTGAATGAGGGTTTTGCTTCCAACCTGGTAAAAACACTCAGCAGCATCAAGGCGAGTTACAACAGCATCGCCATTGGAATGCCCACCTGGGATAATATCAAGGAATTTAACAGGCCCGAGGCCAAAGGGGTAGAGATCGTTTATTCCACACCCTATAACTACCAGAAAACAGACAAATTCCTCGGCAGGCTGGCAGCGAACTACAAATTACGCTTCAACGGAAGGGCCAGCGACATGGTCTTCAAAGGGTATGAGCTGATGTACCATTTTACGAAACTCTACCTGAAGTATGGCGGTTTGGTGATGCGGCATCTTTCGGACCGTGATTTTACCATCACCAATGAATTCGATATTCAGCCAGCGCGGCTCAAGGGTACCTCGACTGATTATCTGGAGAACCGTAAACTGTATTTTGTAAAAAAACTGGACGGTGCCACCCGGTTAGTTTATTAGTAACCGCCGGGCATCGGCCTTGCATCAATGCCACTGATAGAATTCACATCAAAAGGCCTTTGTTGTCCACAGGGTGGCTTCTATATTGATCCCTGGTCTCCGGTAGACAGGGCCTTGATTACACACGCGCACGGCGATCATGCGCGGTTTGGGAATAAATCCTATCTCAGCCATCATTACACAAAACCACTTCTTCGCGCCCGCCTGGGGGAAGGCTCGTATGAGTCTGTGGAATGGAATGAAAAAATCAATATCAATGGGGTGAAAGTGTCATTCCATCCCGCCGGTCATATGATCGGTTCATCGCAGGTGCGGGTTGAATATAACGGCGAGGTCTGGGTATTCAGCGGCGATTACAAAATTGAGAATGACGGGCTGAGCGGCCAGTTCGAACCGGTGCGCTGCGATACTTTCATCACTGAATCCACCTTCGGGTTACCGATATATCGCTGGAAGCCGCAGGAAGAAATATTCCGGCAGATGCAATCATGGGTGCTCAGGAACCGGGAAGCCGGCAGGACTTCAGTGATACTTGCTTATAGTCTGGGTAAGGCTCAACGCCTTCTACGTCCGCTGCACGAGGTAGCCGGTGTCATCTACGCGCACGGCGCGATATACAATATGCACCAGGCGCTGGTGAACGCGGGCTGGGATCTGCCACCTGTCGAAAGGATTACCTATGAGACCCCGAAGGAAAAACTCAAAAACTCCGTGATACTTGCACCGCCGGGTGCAGAAGGTACCTCCTGGATCAGGCGGTTTCAGCCATTTGCCGTGGGAGCCTGCAGCGGATGGATGCAGGTTCGGGGTAACGTGAGAAGAAAAAATGTTGATGGCGCATTTGTGATCAGCGATCATGCAGACTGGGAGGGACTGTTATACGCGGTGAAGGCAACCGGCGCCTCGCGTGTGTATGTAACCCATGGTTACCAGGCAGCATTCAGCAGGTTCCTGAACGAATCGGGTATCGAGGCAGCTGAAGTTACCACTGCTTACGGTGATGACGATGAAGGCGGTTCAGCACCGGAGGTCGAACCGGCGGGCGATGCTGAATGATCAGCCCTTCATCCCTTGCCTGATCTTCAGCAGGTCCTGTACGGTAGCGCTGATCAGTTGCAGCTGGTCGTAGATCGTTTTCATCATAGATACGTTTTTTGCTGTCTCGTTTACTTCCCTGGCTTCAGATTTTTCCAGTTCCTGTTTTCTTTTTGCCAGCAATTCCCTGAGCTTCCTGCTTACCGGGAAGGGGTCACTGACCGTGGCATCATCCGAGGCAGCTGAAGTTTGTTGCTTCAGCGCATCAAATTGCCTGCAGATATACTGTATCATCGGTTTAAAATCTTCTGCCTCGTATTTTCCTTCGTAACGCAATGCGAGGTAAGCCAGCGATGCTATATAGGATGTGAGCATGTGGTTGGCGGTCACCAGCTGGTGATAGTGTTCCAGGTTTTCCTGCTTGCTTTTTGGTTCACTGAGCATTTTCTGCAGTGCGTCGGAAATATTCGCCACGGCGATAAAAGCCGCTTTCCTTGCAAGTTTGTACTGCATCACGGTATCCGGGTCTTTCTGTTTCAGCAACCTGGTAACAGCGGAAAAGTACGCTGCATTGGCGCTGATCGCTTCAGGAAGCAGTTGCCCCGTTTTCCGGTGTTCCCAGACGGGTAACACGAAATAGCTGACGGGGAAGGCAATCAGTGCGCCGGCGATCGTGTCGACCACCCGGTCCTGTAACAACGATCCCACACCGGCAGGATAAAAGAAATGAAAGCTCAGTACTACGTAAAGGGTGATAAAGCAGGTGCTCACCAGGTAATTGACACGGAGGAAGCTGTACGCTATGAGCATCGATATGATCATGACGACGAACAAATAGGTATTGCTGCTGGTGAAATGCAGCAGTGAGAACGCGATGGCGATGCCGATAAACGTCCCGATCAGTCGTTCCATATTTCTCTTCCGCGTGATGCTGAATGCGGGCTTGAGGATCGCAGCGATCGTCAGCAGGATCCAATAACCATGGCCAACCGGCAGCAGGAAAGAAAGCGCGGTCCCCGCAGTCATGGCGATAGTCATTTTCAGCGCGTGGCGGAACTGCACAGAGGTGATGGAAAAATTCGATAGCAGCAGTCGCAGGTTGAAGTTCTGCGAACTGGTGAATGGGGTGAGCTCTTCTGTTTTAACCTCGCGTTTGACTTCTGTTTTCCGGTGTGTGAAATTCTGCAGGCGTTTGATACGGATGCTCACGTCTTCGATACTGTACAGTCCCTGCCGCAAACGGATAAAGCTGTTCATATTCGAAGGACCGAGCTTCTGCTGCCGCAGTTCCATGAACGCCTGGCTGCTTTTTTCCAGTGCTGCGTCAATCTCTGCTGCGTTACTGTAAGCGCTATCCGACTGCACCGCCAGCCCGGTATATACCAGCGCTCTCGACAGGATAAGTATATTATCCCTGAAAACCCCGAGAACGTCTGAGTATTCAAATTCTTCATGCAGCCGCGCATAATCCTGCTGTGCAGTCACTATCCGCTCCAGCAGGTCTGCACTCTCCAGGAAGATCATCATCAGCCTGCGGCCTTTATTGGTGGGTTCTTTTACAAAAACACGTGTCCGGAACAACAATTCCCGCAAAGCCGTTTGCTGTTGCTGGATAGTTATATGATAGGGAATCATTTTTCGAAACAACGCCGGCACATCCGGATTCCTGGCGTAGAGTTCACTGCGGTGTTCGAGATAATGCCCCGTTTCAATAAGGTATTCACCCATCAGCTGTGCGGCCGGGCGATAGGGTTGTATGGTATTCGTGAGCGTGCTGAACAGCGCATACCAGGCACCTCCTGCTGCAAAATAAAGCGCATGGTAGATAAAAGGGTTCTCAGTCCGCGGCAGGGAACCGTAGCTGATAATAAAAACGATGAGTGCGATAACTCCAATGGCATCGGCACGCGGACCATATACTCCGGCCATGCTGAAAAGGAAGCTCAGCACAATGACCTCGACACCAATCAGCATGGGATGCCCTGCGCTGACCGCACCCAGGCAGACCACTATGAAATTGATGATGATGGCGGTGATCATCGCGTTGATCCGGTGGTGGAGCGGGCCGGGCTGATCTGTAATGCCCACAAATAAAGCTCCCAGCGGAATACCCATCATCGCACCCAATACCCCGTAGTGGTACAAAATCATTGCGGGCACGATCACGCAGAAAGTCATGCGGATACCCGTAGACAGGTGTTGCCCGGTGATGAATTTTTTTATCGTGAGGCTGTATGGTTTCATTCGTTGAAGACTGCTGACTGCAAAATGCCTGCCCACCGGCAAAGTTGCGTTAACCGTTGAATAATTTGTGCCGGCTGATTGGTTTCCCTTTCCGCAGCCGGTAAGCGTGGAACACCGAAGGCACGTCGTTTGTCCATTGCTTCAGTAAAAGCAGGATGGCTATGATCTCGAGCCGGGTGGCAATTCCGAGGTAGAAACAAACTTCGAAAAGAATACCCGAGTCATGCCGTACCATGAGTTCCGCGATAGTCGCAAAAAGCACAAGTGTCCATAGTTTGGAAGATATCGCGTGGGTAGCCACTTCTTTACGGAAGCGGAGATAACAGATAATATAAGCCAGCGCTTCCGATCCCAGCAGGATGAACAGCCGGAGTTTGTTCTCGCTGAAGAAAGCCGGCGTCGCATACAGCACCCCGATCGCCACGCAGATCCAGAACACCTGGTCGGCAGTGGAGTCAAGCCTTCGCAGTTTCTCTGTTGAGACCTGCAGCCGCCGGGCAATAATGCCGTCGAAGATGTCTGACAAAAGACCGGCTGTAAACAGGGTCAATATTACGGCCGATGGGATGGCTGGCTGCGCCAGGCTTACCAGTAAGATGATAAGGCCGGACAGCAACCGGAAATAAATCAGTATCACAGGCAAATGCCGCATGCTGAAAGTTCCGGTTAAATGTGCGCATTGCAAAAACTATTCGATCCGCGCCACCATGGGGGCGACCTGAAATTTTCAGTGTTGAACCGCAGCCGCTCTTACTTTTGCAGCTAAACCAGCTGTCAATGAAAGTAATGAAGTTCGGGGGCACCAGCGTAGGCAGGCCGGAACGTATGCACCAGGTTGCCGACCTGATCCGGCGCGACGAAGAGCCGAAGATCGTGGTATTGTCAGCACTCAGCGGCACCACGAATGCACTGGTGGAAATCAGTAATAATCTTGCGGGTTTTGACAAGCAATCGGCAAAACACAATATCGATAAGCTGGAAGCGCATTATCGCGACTTTATTCCCGGGCTGGTGCAGAGCACGATCGCGAGGCGGGAGGCAAACCATGTTGTAGATGAGCACTTCGAATTCCTGAACATCATCCTGAAGATCTCATTCAGCGAAGCGCTCAGCAAAGACATCCTTGCACAGGGGGAGTTGATGAGTACACGGTTGTTTTCTGTTTATCTCACTGAGCAGGGGGTAAGGCACATGCTGCTGCCGGCACTCGATTTTATGTCGATCGACCTGCATGGCGAGCCACAGGTAAAAGAGATCGGGTACCGGCTGAAAACGCTGTTGAACGAACACGCGGATGTGCCGGTGTTCATCACCCAGGGATATATCTGTCGCAATGCCAGGGGGGAGGTGGACAACCTGAAACGCGGGGGCAGCGATTACAGCGCTTCCCTTATCGCTGCAGCAATCGGCGCCTCGGTTTGTGAGATCTGGACGGATATCAGTGGCATGCATAATAATGATCCGCGTATCGTTGAGCAGACTTTGCCTGTAGAGCACCTCAGTTTCGAAGAAGCTGCCGAGCTGGCATATTTCGGCGCCAAGATACTGCACCCCGCTTCGATCTGGCCGGCACAGCTTTACAAGATCCCGGTGAAGTTGCTGAATACGATGCAACCCGATGATAAGGGAACGACCATCGAAGAATCCACCAGCAGCAGGGGGGTGAAAGCGGTCGCCGCTAAAGATGGCATCATCGCGATAAATGTACGCAGCAGCCGTATGTTACTTGCCTACGGCTTTCTCCGGAGAATATTCGAGGTATTTGAAAAATACCGTACGCCCATCGATATGATCACCACCTCGGAAGTGGCGGTTTCGGTAACGATCGATGAAGACAGGCACCTCCAGGATATTAAACGCGAGCTGGAAACGTTCGGTAACGTGGAAGTTGATACCGGGCAGACGATCGTGTCGATCGTTGGTAATGAAATAGCGGCAACAGAGGCGATACTCGCCACTTTGTTTGACTCCATTAAACAGGTGCCGGTGCGCATGGTGAGTTATGGTGGCAGCCGACATAATATTTCGCTGCTGGTACCCGGCACTGAAAAAAAGAGAACGCTGCAATTGCTGAATAAGGGATTGTTCAATTTGTAAAAATCTGACGGAAAACGTATTTTGCTGTATGGCGAAAATCATCCTGACCCGTAAAAGAGATTTCATACACTGGTTCAACCGTTATACGGTCTACATCGACGGGCAAAATAAAGGCACCATCAAAAGCGGAGCTTCTGAAGAGTACGAGGTAGGCGAAGGACAGCATACTGTCCGCTGCACTCTCAGCTGGTATTCCAGCAATCATTATACGGTAAACCTCGGTGCTACAGATGTGAAATTCATATTAGTCAGGAACAACCAGCGGTTTTACTGGGTTTTATACCTGTTGTTGCTTGTTGTGCTTGTACTGCCTTTGCTAATGCCGGAACGCGTTGCAGATTTCCGGTATCTGACCTATGCTGCCCTGGGCCTGGTGTTCGCCTACGGTCTTTACTACGCTGTTTTCGCAAGAAACAAATCATTGATTATTTCGGAAGACAGGGAAAATATCTTCGCCACCTAGGGCAAGGGAACCGGTAGTTCGTGCTGGCGGCTTCCGTCTTTCGGGCTTGCCTCAAAAAGAATCAGATGAAGTTTTGAATTTTCTCTCTTCTTTTTCACATTCAGGATGAAATTGAAATTGCCGAACTCCGGCGCGCCTGCGTCGGTCATTCCATGTCCGGAACTCAGCTCGTCGTGTCCATCTTCCACCACCCAGCTGTAAGCGGCTTCAAACACCTGGGCTTTTCCGGTAACCTGGTAGCTGGTATCGCTGATCTTCTCAACCCATACATTTTTAAACCGCTCGTTTGAATACACATCCACTGTGTCCTTCCCGTGAATATGCGGGTCTTCCAACGGGATGTTCGTTGTATCGAGCATGGCCACCGGGGTATCAGCGCTGTTGCGTTCTTCTGTCTCATTGCCCGTGCAGGCTGCGAATGTTACCGCGATTATGCATATCAGTTGTTTCCACATATAAAACAGTTTACAGCATTATTCCCTGCAGGAACAGGTAAGCAAAGCTGAAATAAATTATCAGTCCTGTTACATCAACCAGCGTCGCTACGAAGGGCGCAGATGATACAGCGGGGTCAGCACCGAATTTTTTGAGGATCAGCGGAAGCATTGAACCGGTAAGCGTTCCCCAGAGGACAATGCCGATCAATGAAGAACCTACTGTAAGCCCGACCTGTACCCAGGCATCACCATAAACGTCCGGGATAAATTCGTTCCAGATGGCGATGCGTACAAACCCGATCAAGCCGAGCACTGCTCCCAGCATCAATCCACTCATTATTTCCCGGCGCATTACCCGCCACCAGTCTGAAATGGTTATCTCGCCAACAGCCATTGCCTGGATGATCAGGGTGGACGCCTGCGAGCCGCTGTTCCCGCCGCTGGATATGATCAAAGGCACAAACAGCGCAAGTACGACCGCTTTGGCAATTTCGTCTTCGAAATACCGCATTACGGTTGCGGTAATCAGCTCGCCGAGAAAAAGTATGATGAGCCAGCCGACACGCTTTTTAAATAATTTGAACAAAGGGATGTCGAGGTAGGGTTCCTCGAATGCCTGGGTACCACCGATCATCTGGATGTCTTCGCTGAATTCTTCGTTCGCCACCCAAAGCATATCATCGATCGTTACGATCCCGAGCAGGATATTATTATCATCCACCACGGGCAGGGCCACGCGGTTATTCATTTTAAACACCTGGCTGGCGTGTTCCTGGTCGTCGTTCACATTCAGTACAACAACCCTTCCGTCGATCAGTTCGTCCACGCGCTTCTCCGGTGATGCCAGGATGATGTCGCGGATACGGATATCGTCTACGAACTCGCCGTTCTCATTTATCACGTAGAGCACGTCAATGGTTTCACTGTTCCTGGCGTACCTTCTTACCGTTGCCAGTACTTCTGCCACCGTGTTATGTACATATACGTACACATAATCCGGCGTCATGAGTCGGCCTACCGAATCTTCGGGGTAACCAAGCATAGCGAGTGTAACCTTGCGCTCATCCGGGTCGAGTAATTTGATCAGGTCGCGGATGGTTTTACGTGGCAGTTCTTCCAGGAAGTCGGTACGGTCGTCGGCAGGTAGCTCGTTCAGCAGTTCCGCTGTTTTACCCGAGGGAAGCTGGCTGATGATCTTTTTCTGGGAACTGACGTCAAGGATCTTAAAGACCATTGCCGCGCGATGGATGGCCATGTTCGCAATGATCTGGCTGTCGTGATCCGGGTACTCGTAGATGAGCTCGGCTACGTCACTGATGTTCTGGTCGTTCAGAAAGTCGCGGATCTTCAGCTTATCCTCCGTTAGGATCAGCTGCTCAAACTCCTCCAGGAATGTGGGTTGTTCCCCTGCTAAGCTCATGCTGCAAATTAAATATTTATACCATGCATGGTATGACTATTGTACTATTTTCGCAACCAAGTTTGTTCAATGATCTTACCGTTTTTGTTCGTTGCCCCTTCGGGGAATAAAGGCAGGGGCGTTTATACTTCCAGGAGTTTAGCTGCAGATACCATTATCGAGATATCCCCGGTTATTGTACTCAGTCCGAAGGAGCGGAAAACCATTGAACTCACCAAACTTTTCGATTATATATTCGAATGGGGTGAAACACACCGGCAGGGAGCGCTGGGGCTTGGCTATGTTTCGCTGTACAATCACAGCTACCAGGCCAACTGTGATTACGACATGGACTACGGCAACATGCTGATGACGATCCGGACTGTAAAAAAGGTCAGAAAAGGAAGCGAACTGTGCATTAATTATAACGCGTCGCCGGATGATCCCACGCCCGTCTGGTTTCATAAAGTATGAGCTGAAGCCTAACTGTATTTCCGGATGGTTGTTCTCACGTCCTGGTAATAATGCCCGCCGAACAAAAGCAGGTGCACCAGCAGTGGGTAAAGCTGCGTGAGTTCCGTCCGTTTCCTCCAGCCGGGTTCCGGTGGCCAGGCGTTCTTATAGCTTTCATAGAACTGCGGCTGAAATCCGCCAAACAATAATGACATACCGAGGTCCATCTCCCTGTGGCCATAATACACAGCAGGGTCGAAGATCACTGGTTCACCGCCGCCGGCAACCAGATAATTCCCACTCCAGAGGTCGCCATGGAGCAGCGCGGGTGGTTCAGGCGGAAACAACTCACTTAAACGGTTGCATAGTTTTTCGGCTGCGGTAATATCCGCCGGACCGAGTTTATGTTCGTCAAACGCTTTTGCAACCAGTGGCAGGATGCGATGTGCTGCGTAGAATGAAGCCCAGTCCTGAGCTTGCTTATTGAGCTGAGGCAACGAGCCGATGTAATTATCATGATCCAGTCCGAACAGGGGAGCGGTACACCGGTGTAAAGCGGCGAGTTGTTCACCGAAATCGTTCCAGGTGCGTGGTTGTACGGCGGCTTTTTCGATGAACTCCATCACCAGGTAGATCATATCCCCGGATTTGTCATTGAGTAACGGCCGGGGCACACGTACAGCACCTGCAGACCGGAGCAGCTCCAGTCCTTTAAGTTCTTTTGAGAACATATCGGCCCGGCCGGCCGCAAGGTGCGACTTGAGAAATAATTTCACCTCGCCGCAATCAAGAACGTGCGTATCGTTGATATCGCCACCGGAAACGGGTTCCATTCCTTTTATGGATAAGCTGAGCTTTGCTGATATGTCCCCGAGTATTGACTTATCCATCCCGGTATTTCCTGGCAATGAAGATTTTGGTGAGGTCACGAAGTACCATACTGGCAACCATTACTATCGCAATTGCCGCGGCCGCCTTCAGATCGATGAAGGCCGTTTTGAACACAGGTTGCAGGGCGGGAATAAAAACGATCAGGATCTGCAGCAGGAACGTCAGCAACAGTGCACCGATCATCAGCTTATTGTTGAGAACATTGATCGTGAAAATACTCCTGCTGTTAGACCGTACCGCCAAAGCATTGGATAGCTGGTCCAGGCAAAGCACGGTGAATACGATCGTCTGTTGTTCGCGATGTGAATAGTCGTTTTCGATCGCCCAGAACTGGATACCCAATGCAGCTGCTGCCAGTATCACACCCGCAGTGATGATCTGCCAGGACATGCCCCCGGCGAAAAAGTTTTGCATGGGCGGGCGGGGTTTCTGTTTCATGATATCCTTTTCTGCTGGCTCCGCGGTCAATGCAAGGCCGGGAAGGCCGTCGGTGACCAGGTTGATCCAAAGGATATGGATCGGCAGAATCGGGATCGGTAAGCCGAAGAACGGAGCGAGGAAGATGGTGAGGATCTCACCAAGATTGCAGGCCAGCACATACTGGATGAATTTCCTGATATTATTATAGATGCGCCTGCCTTCCTTTACGGCTTTTACAATCGTGGCGAAGTTGTCGTCGAGCAGTATCATATGCGCTGCCTCCTTCGAAACGTCTGTTCCGGTAATACCCATGGCCACGCCGATGTCTGCTTTTTTCAGCGAAGGCGCGTCGTTCACACCGTCACCGGTCATTGCCACAAATTGCCTGTTCTGCTGCAATGCATTTACGATGCGTAGTTTCTGTTCCGGTGAAACGCGTGCATAGAGTTTCGTATCTTTTACTTTTTCTGCCAGGGCCTGATCTTCCAGTTCCAGCAGGTCTTTGCCTGTGAGCACCGATGCATCGTCTGTATCGATGATCCTCAATTCACGTGCAATGGCTTTCGCGGTAAGCGGCTGGTCGCCGGTAATCATGACACTTTGTATACCCGCCTGCCTGCACTCTTCAATTGCGGCGATCACTTCTTCGCGGGGAGGATCGATCATCCCGGCGATACCCAGGTAATTCAGCCCGTTCTCAAGGCTATGATCAATCGTGCCGGGTAACTCGTCGAATTCTTTATATGCGAAACAGAGCACCCTTTGTCCTTTCGCCGCCAGTTCCCTGTTCCGTTCAAGGATTTTTTGCTTCGTATCCTCATCGATCTTCAATACCTCCACTATTCGCGAGGGGGCACCCTTGGTGAGCAGGATGATCTTTTCGCCGTAGCGGTGTATGGTGCTCATGCGCATGCGGTCTGAATCGAAAGGCAGCCGGTGCAGCAGTTCCATTTCCACTTCCGTTTCCGCCTTGCCTGCGCCTTTTTCCATGGCGTGATTCACCAGCGCGATCTCTGTTGAGTCGCCAAGCCACTCACCCGCCTCGCTGCGCTTCAGTTCATTGTTAATCGCCATCGCTTTCAGGAACAGTGCTTCCTGGTCAGAGGCAGGCTCTACCGAAACCACCGTCATCTTATTCTGCGTGAGCGTACCTGTTTTATCGCTGCAGATGAAAGTGACCGAGCCGAGTGTTTCCACTGCAGGAAGTTTCCGGATCAGCGCGTTTTGCCGCGCCATCCTTGCGGCGCCTTTTGCCAGTAAGATCGTGATAACGGCAGGAAGTGCTTCAGGTAATGCAGCCACTGCCAGCGATAAGGCGGTCATGAACATTTGTACCTTGTCTTTTCCCTGCAGCCAGCCGGTAATGAACACGACGATGCAGATGATGACTACCAGCACCGCCAGCTGCCTGCTGAACTTCGCCAGTCGTTTTTGCAGCGGCGTTTGCTGTGATTCGGGAGTGAGCATACCCGCAATCCTTCCCATCTCGGTTTGCATGCCGGTGGCGGTTATTACCGCGGTGCCGGAGCCACTGCTGACAATGGTGCCCTTGAACACCATGTTCAGCTGATCGGCTGCGACCAGGTTCTTTTCCGTAATGGCGTGACGGGTCTTATCTACAGAATGACTTTCTCCCGTGAGTGGCGCTTCTTCGGTACGCAATTGCTGTGTTTCTATTACGCGTGCATCGGCAGGAACCACATTACCTGCTTCCAGCGCGATGATATCCCCGGGAACCAGTTCGGAGGCTTCTATGTCGTGGTGTGCCCCGTCGCGCCAGGCAATCGCATGCTGCGCCGCCATCTTCTGAAGCATCTGGATCGATTTCTCAGCTTTGTATTCCTGAATATAACCGACGATCGCGTTGGCAATGATGATGGCTATGATCACCATCGCATCGGTTACCTCGCCGATAAAGAATGAGATCACTGCCGCGGCCAGCAGGATCAGGATCATCAGGTCTTTGAACTGTGAGAGAAAAATTGAAAACCGGCTCCTTGCCTTGCTTTCCAGGAGTTTATTCTCACCATATTGTTGGAGCCTTTTGCGCGCTTCTTCCGCACTGAGTCCAGCTGTGCTGGTATTGAGCTTTGCCAGCACTTCGTCTACCTGCATCTGGTACCATTCCGACATCTGCAAAGCGTTTTTTTAGACCTGTAAGCTAACAAAAAACCCTCCAAAAAGGAGGGTTAGTGTATTCATGCGGTGCCGTACTACATTGTCGCGAACTTCATGCGTATGATGTTGAGCGCGCCTCCGGCCTTAAACCATTCGATCTGCTGATCGTTATAGGTATGGTTCACTTCAAACTCGTCGGTACTGCCATCGGCGTGGTGTAAAACAACACTGAGCGGCTTACCCGGGACAAACTGGCTGAGTCCCCTGATATCGATCGTGTCATCTTCCAGCACTTTTTCGTAATCTTCTTTATTGACGAACGTGAGTGCCAGCATGCCCTGCTTTTTCAGGTTGGTCTCATGGATGCGGGCAAAGCTTTTTACCAGGATCGCGCGAACACCGAGGTGACGCGGCTCCATCGCGGCATGTTCCCTGGACGAGCCTTCACCATAGTTTTCATCGCCTACAACGATACTGCCGATGCCTGCGGCTTTATAGGCGCGCTGGGTAGCGGGAACCGGTCCGTATTCGCCGGTTAGCAGGTTCTTTACAGAATCGGTTTTATCGTTGAAATAATTGACCGCGCCGATCAGCAGGTTATTCGAAATATTATCCAGGTGACCACGATATTTCAGCCAGGGGCCGGCCATGGAAATATGGTCCGTAGTACATTTTCCCTTCGCCTTGATCAGGAGCCTGAGCCCGTAAAGGTCTGTTCCTTCCCATGACGCGAACGGAGCCAGCAACTGCAGGCGCTGCGATTCGGGACTTACCGCAACTTCAACGTTGCTTCCATCTTCGGCAGGTGCCTGGTAACCGGCGTCTTCCACGGCAAAACCTCTTGCGGGCAGTTCATGGCCGCTGGGTTCAGTCAGCTGAACCTCTTCACCGTTCTCGTTCCGGAGCTTATCGCGTAACGGGTTAAATGTAAGATCCCCTGCAATGGCGAAAGCGGTAACGATTTCCGGTGAGGCAACGAAGGCGTGCGTTCCGGAATGGCCGTCATTCCGCTTGGCGAAGTTGCGGTTGAAGGAAGTGATGATCGAGTTTTTCCTTTCGGGGTCATCCATATGCCGGCTCCACTGGCCGATGCAGGGTCCGCAGGCATTGGCCAGTACCACGCCGCCGATCTTATCGAAGATATTCAGCAATCCATCCCTGGCTATCGTGTACCGTACCTGCTCTGAGCCGGGTGTTACGGTAAATTCCGCCTTTGCCTTCAGGTTTTTATCAATTGCCTGCTGGGCGATAGAGGCAGAACGCGTAATGTCTTCATAGGAAGAGTTGGTACAGGAACCGATGAGCGCCACTTCCAGTTTCTGCGGCCAGTTGTTTGCCCTGACTGCTTCTGCGAAACGGCTGATCGGCCAGGCGAGATCAGGAGTAAAAGGACCGTTTACGTGCGGTTCCAGTTCATCGAGGTTGATCTCGATCAGCTGGTCGTAATATTTCGCTGCGTCGGTATAAACTTCTTCGTCCGGCCTCAGGTGCTGGCGGATCGATTCTGCCAGTTCGGCCACGTCTTCCCTGCCTGTGCCTTTGAGGTATGCAGACATTTTTTCGTCGTAAGCGAACAGCGAGCAGGTGGCACCGATCTCGGCACCCATGTTACAGATGGTTGCCTTGCCGGTTGCGCTGATGCTGTCTGCGCCTTCACCGAAATATTCAACGATGGCACCGGTTCCTCCTTTAACGGTGAGCAGGCCGGCAACTTTCAGGATCACGTCCTTTGCGCTGGTCCAGCCATTCATCCTTCCGGTGAGTTTGATACCGATAAGCTTCGGCCATTTCAGTTCCCAGGCCAGCCCTGCCATCACGTCGCAGGCATCCGCACCGCCCACACCAATAGCGATCATACCAAGTCCGCCCGCGTTTGGCGTGTGTGAATCGGTTCCGATCATCATACCACCGGGGAACGCGTAGTTTTCGAGCACTACCTGGTGAATGATACCCGCTCCGGGTTTCCAGAATCCGATACCGTATTTGTTCGATACGGAGGCCAGGAAGTCGTATACTTCGCGGTTTGCATTCAGTGCTGTTTCCAGGTCTTTGTTGGCGCCGTCTTTCGCCTGGATCAGGTGATCACAGTGAACGGTAGAGGGCACTGCCACTTTGGGGCGGCCTGCCTGCATAAACTGCAGCAGCGCCATCTGTGCTGTGGCATCCTGCATGGCCACACGGTCGGGGGAGAAGTCAACATAGTTCACACCCCGGTCGAAGTTCTGCAGTTTCTGGTCATTATGTAAATGGGAAAAAAGTATTTTCTCGGCTAATGTGAGCGGTCTGCCCAGTGCGTTCCTGGCGGCGTCAATTTTCGCCGGCATTGCGGCATAAACCGATCTAATCATTTCAATATCAAAAGCCATGAGTATTGACAGGTTTGGTTACAAATATTGAATTCGAGGTGCAAATGTACGGTATAGGATGCTGGCAGAAAACTTGATTTCGATCATGATTGCATTTTAATTAATTTGCAGATATGAACAGACTAAAGCAGTACATAGAGTGGCAGCTCTTTGGCGTTTGCACGGCCGTCGGCGACCGCCTGGGGATTGCTACATCGAGGATCCGGATGTGGTTCATTTATATTTCGTTCCTTACGATGGGATCGCCGGTGATCGTGTATATGATCCTGGCTTTCTGGATGAATATCAAGCGCTACATCCTGTTTGCGAAACGAAACCCTCTGAGATATCTTTAAGCTGGTGCTGAAGCTTGAATACAACCATACTGACTACGAAGAACTTTTAAAATTTTACGCTAAATCCTTTAAATCAAAGATAAAGGATGGTGTGCTCACGATTGATCCCGCAATCGGCAGTGGCTATATGAAACTGGTCCGGCTCCCGAACGGGCTGCAGTGCCTGGTGAGTGAATATTCTTTTAAGGAAGACATCCTGTTTCAGCGAAAGAAATCCGATGAGGACTATTATACCCTCCGTTTCGACGAGGTCGTCAACAAATCCGGCGCCCCGGAAGTCACCAGCAAATCCGCGGTCTTCCTCGCCAGTACCCGCTTTGAGTGGTTGTTTCTTTATACCACGGGCACTATCGTCCGGAACGTAAACATTCATTTCAGTAAAGAGTGGCTGGAGCATTTTCTTGGCGTTGAATCGGTGGGGGAGGTGATCCGTAAGTACCTATCGCTGAAAATGAGCGCCTTTAACTACGAGCCCATGGATGCCGAGTACAAAAGGGTGCTCGGTGAGCTGATGAACGCCGGTCAGAGCAAGGGCTTTGAACAGCTGATCATCCAGAACCGCACGATGCTGCTGATTGAGCGATTCTTTACGCGCATCTACAAGAAAATGAACGATCAGCACTTCGATATGAAGGTTTCGAACGACGATATCCTGCGTCTGCAGAAAGTAGAGCAGGAGCTGCTGAAGGATTTTTCGACGCCACCACCCGGAATTTCCCGCCTTGCCAAGATGGCTGCGATGAGTCCCTCAAAGCTTAAGAACACCTTCAAGGAGATCTACGGCTTGCCCATATACCAGTATTTCCAGAAGCATAGGATGAACAAAGCCAAGGCAATGCTGCTCTCCAACCGCTATAACGTGAAGGAAGTAGGTATGGAAGTGGGCTATTCCAACCTCAGCAATTTCGCAAAGGCCTTCAAAAAAAGTTTCGACCAACTCCCTTCCGATATCATAACTGGCAGGTAAAAAACGTTATAGAATCCTTAATTTAGCTATAACCTGCGGCCTATGCTTGAGATCTACTACGATTCCATTACCTATTCTGATTTTCTTCAAACCGTTTCCAGGAATTTCAAGGCCAGGGTTTCGGATGGTTTCCTGAGCCTGCCTTCCCACATCGGCGTAGGGTATATGAAAGCGATTATGCTTCCCTGCGGCATTTCCGTTATGGTATCTGACTGCAAGTTCAGGGAAGACGTGGTATTGCACCGAAACAGTTGCCAGGATGAATATTACATTCTCCAGTTCAATGAAGCTGTTGAATCACCTACACTATATTCCACGCCACGTGCCGATGCATACAATATGCTGAAACAGATGGTGCTGCTTACACATACCGGCGTAACGAGCCGGTATTTCATACCCGCACAGACCCGGCTGCTTTCGTACCGCATCCTGTTCCAGCGAAAACACCTGCTCCAGTTCCTGAGTGACGAAGTGATCGACCGCGTGTTTTCAAAATATTTTTCCGGCTTTGTTCAGTCAGGCGCCATCGATCCGCTGGATGTGGAATACCGCTCGCTGCTGAAAGAGTTGCAGCGGGATACCATCACGCATCCGCTGGCGATGAATTTTATGCAGAACCGCACCCTGCTGCTCATGGAGAAATTCCTGACCAAGCTGGATGTTCAGGAGGCGCCATCGGCAGATAAGTCGCGGTTTACCGATAACGAGATCGTGAGGCTGATGAAGATTGAGTCCATGCTGGTAAACGACTTTTCAGTAACGCCCCCGAACATCAGTTACCTCTCCAGGTTATGCGCGATGAGTCCAACGAAACTAAAGGCCGACTTTAAACGGCTCTATGGAATGCCGATCTATGAATACTTCCAGAAAAACCGGATGCAAAGGGCGAAGGCCTTACTGCTTGAAGGCAAACACTCCATCAAGGAGGTTGGAGTGAAAGTAGGATACACGAATCTCAGCCACTTCGCCGGCAGCTTTAAAAAGGAGTTCGGGATGCTGCCCAGCGAGTTCATTGCGAGAGATGGCGCGCTGGCGATATGATAGGAGCGGATAGCTTATCACGTATGGTTTGTAATCGGATTGATTTCCGCTGCCGTTATAGCTCGCCGGCTTTCCCCTAATCAACCAGCGCCAATTCCAGCACCTGCGACATGGTCTTTACGTAATGGAAAGTCATACCCTTGATAAAATTGCTGTCGACCTCCTGCACGTCTTTTTCGTTTTGCCAGCAAAGAATGATCTCTTTAAGGCCCGCACGTTTTGCCGCCAGCACTTTTTCTTTGATTCCGCCTACCGGTAACACCTGTCCGCGCAGCGTGATCTCACCGGTCATGGCCAGGTAAGGCTTCACTTTGCGGCCGGTAAACGCCGAAGCAAGCGAACTGAGCATGGTGACGCCGGCACTGGGACCATCTTTGGGTGTAGCTCCTTCCGGTACGTGAATATGAACATTGCGCTTTTCAAACTGCACCGGGTCGATATCGTACTTCCGGGCGTTCGCCTGCAGGTAGGTGAGGGCCGTGGTAGCGCTTTCCTTCATTACGTTGCCCAGGTTGCCGGTGAGTTTGAGTTCTCCCTTTCCTTCACTGAGTACCGACTCGATGAACAGTATGTCTCCACCCACATAGGTCCAGGCAAGGCCCACAGCTACTCCCGGCATATTAGCCGTTTTGTAGATCTCGTTGCTGTAACGTGGTGAACCGAGTATTTTCTGCAGGTCTACCGCGGTGAGCGTAGGTTTGATCTTACCCTTCATGGCGTATTCCTTCGCCTGGTAACGCATTACAGAAGCCAGCTGCCGGTCAAGCTCGCGAACACCGCTTTCCCGGGTATAGCTTTCAACCATTTTCTGCAGCACGGAATCGCTGATCTTGAAATTCACTTTTTTCAGGCCGTGTGCTTCTTTTTGTTTGGGCACCAGGTGACGCTTTGCGATCTCCACTTTCTCCTCTACCGCGTAGCCGCTGAGATCGATGATCTCCAGCCGGTCTCTCAATGCGGGCTGTATCTGCCCGAGGTTATTGGCTGTTGCGATGAATAAAACTTTGCTGAGATCGTATTCCAGCTCAAGGTAGTTATCGTAAAAGGTATGGTTTTGCTCCGGGTCAAGCACCTCCAGCAAGGCAGAAGAAGGATCGCCCCGGAAATCACTCCCGATCTTGTCTATCTCGTCGAGGATCATCACGGGGTTAGAGGTTTTCACTTTGCGGATGTTCTGCAGGATTCTTCCCGGCATCGCACCGATATAGGTCTTGCGGTGCCCCCTGATCTCGCTTTCGTCGTGCAGTCCGCCAAGGCTCACCCGTACGTATTTTCTGCCGATGGCATGGGCGATGCTTCTGCCTAAGGACGTTTTACCAATACCCGGGGGACCTACAAAGCAGAGGATCGGGCTTTTCATATCGCCTTTCAGCTTCAGTACAGCGAGGTACTCAAGTATCCTGCTCTTTATCTTCTCCATGCCGTAGTGATCCTGGTCGAGGATGCGGTTGGCATATTTCAGGTCATAGTTGTCGGTGGTGTATTCCTGCCAGGGGAGGTCCAGTAAAAGGTCGAGGTGGTTATAGACAACCGAGTAATCGGGCGTGGAGGGATGCATGCGCTCGAGCTTTTCGATTCCGTTTTTGAACATGGCTTTTGCAGAATCGGGCCATTTTTTCGCTTCCGCTTTTTTACGCATATCGGCGAGTTCCCGGTCGTTGCTGTCACCACCGAGTTCTTCCTTGATACTCTTCAGCTGCTGTTGCAGGAAATATTCGCGCTGTTGTTTGTCAATTTCGGTTTTGGTCTTTGCCGTTACCTTGTTCTTCAGTTCGGCAAACTGCAGGTCCTTATGCAGCAGGTTGATCAGTTTCTCGGCCCGCTTCTGGACATCCGCTATTTCCAGTAACTCCTGCTTTTCCTGCAGTTCGCTGCTGATATTACTGCTTACGAAGTTGATCAGGAAAGAAGGGTTTTCAATGTTCTTCAGGATGATCGAAGCCTCGGTAGGCATATTCGGCGAGAGCGTGATGATCTGCGTGGCCAGGTCTTTTATCGTGCTGATAGTGGCTTCAAAGTCCTGGTTGTCCGGTATAACGTCATCCGGCAACAGGCGGATCTGTGCTTTGAAATAGGGTTCGTCAGTGATCAGCTTCGTAATGTTGAATCTTTTCTTTCCCTGTATGATGATGGTAGTACCGCCGTCCGGCATTTTTATCAGCTTGACGATCTTGGCAACGGTACCGATCGCGCAGAGGTCTTCGAGTGAAGGATCTTCGAGGTTGGCGTCTTTTTGTGCGAGCACACCGATGAGTTTGTCGGCGCGATATGCATCGTTCACCGCCTTGATGCTTTTGTCCCTTCCTACGGTAATGGGGATCACTACCCCGGGGAACAGAACGGTATTACGCAGTGGCAACAAGGGAACCACACCCGGGATCACCAGGTTTTTGTCTTCACCTTCTTCATTAATAGGGATGATCGGTATGAAATCACTGTCCTCTTCGGGGTTGAATAAGAATTTCTCGGTACTCATGCTCAAGGTCAATTTGTCATTAGCCTTTCCAAAAAATAGTTTTCAGAAGGGAAAGCAGTATGGGTCAATATCGGTGCCAAAGGAATAAAACCCATCCCGGTGGTCCATATTGGCAGTAAATATAGAAAGTCCCGCATTAGCGGGACCATCTATATTTAAAATCTTTGATATGTTGTATTTGTATCAGAGTCTGAGGCCAAGGCCGAGCTGTATCTGCTGGTTCTTCCATTTGTCCTGGTTGTCGATATCGTTGATATTATTGAGGCCGATATTGTACCGTCCATATACCCGCAGCATTTTCAGGTTTAGCGTCAGGCCGCCGGCCATGGCGAAATCGCCGCCTTTAAATGCTTCCTGCCCGTTCTGAAGAAGCGTCTTGTCGTTGTTCATGAGGATACTGAATTGCGGACCCGCCTGCAGCGTCACCATTTTACCAACGTTGTATCGAAGCAGGATGGGAATAGACAGGTAGTTCAGTTTGATGTCCGTGTTGGCATTCGGATTGGCTGTGTAGATGGAGGCAAAACCGGAAGACCGGGTAGCGGTCGCCTGGTTGA
>DASVBM010000281.1:0-4041 GCA_036375835.1 Chitinophagaceae bacterium
AGCGCAGCTAATCCGGTTCAGGCTCGCTTGCAAATGCGGACAAGCAAAAAGCCCGGAAGCACGTCAGTCCGTGGGCGGTGATGCTGAATTGTTCCACCTCCCAAAGGATCAGCGCAGCTAATCCAGTTCAGGCTCGCTTGCAAATGCGGAGAAGCAAAAAGCCCGGAAGCACGTCAGTGCGTGGGCTGTGATGATGAATTGTTCCACCCCCCAAAGGATCAGCGGAGCTACCAGTCTTCCCAGGCTTTGAATGGTATGTTCCCTGAAATTATTCACCCGGAAACAGGTTTGCAGGCATTATAGGGACCTTATAGGGACTTTATAGGGACCTTATAGGGACTTTATAGGGACTTTACAGGGACCTTACCGTTATCTCACCGTATTACCACCATATTGCTCCTTTGGTGTGACAATGATGTAACAGTGATCTTACAATGATGTTACAGCACTCATACAATGCCGCACTAATGATTTTGCGATGATCCGCGTTTGATCCGGGCATGAGCTATCGCTGAGGCTCCAACTACGGGATTCAGTAATTTTAGCGCGCCTGCAGGCAACATAGCTTTTCAAGATGACACCAGAACGTTCAGATAAATTAATCAGGGTGCTTGGCAAAAGACAGGCCGGTCTTACCGTTGTAATGGAAAACATTGAAGACCCCCATAACATATCAGCGGTCATGAGGAGCTGCGATGCCGTGGGCATCCAGGATATCTACATCCTGAACAACCGTATACCCAGGCATAAGCGGTTCGGTCCGCGCAGCAGCAGCAGCGCTGCCAAATGGCTCACTGTTCACCAGTTTACCGATACGGAAGCCTGCATTGCAGCATTGCGGCTGAACTACGACACCATTTTAACCACGCATCTTTCCGAGGATGCGGTAAATTTATACGAACTTGACCTCACCGGTAAAACAGCGCTGGTGTTCGGAAATGAACACTACGGTGTTACGGATGAGATCCGTGCCCTGGCCGATGGCAACTTCATCATACCGCAGGCTGGCATCATTCATAGCCTGAATATTTCGGTTGCCTGCGCGGTAACCATATATGAAGCCTATCGCCAGCGTAGTGCGGCGGGACTGTACGCGCAGCCATCGCTGCCTGCTGAACGGATCCATGCGCTGAAACAGGAGTGGGGATTTTCAGAATAACAAACTATGAAAAAGATACTCGTAGCAATAAGCTGTTTTTTATTGGTAAACCTGGCATCAGCCCAGGAGATACCAAAGTGGAAAATCGATGATGTTTTAACGCTCATTGACACGAGCAGCACGCCCATGGTGGTCAATTTCTGGGCTACCTGGTGCCAGCCCTGTGTACACGAGATACCCTGGTTTGAAAAAGCGGTCGCGGCTTACCGGGACAGCGGTATAAAGCTGGTGCTCGTGAGCCTGGACTTCCGCTCTGACTATGATAATGGTCGACTCCGGCAGTTCGTAAAAAAGGCAGGATACAGTTCCAGCGTCGTTTGGCTGAATGAGACGAATGCAGACAGGTTCTGTCCGCCCATTGATTCCGCCTGGGGCGGCGCCATTCCCGCCACCCTGATGGTTAATAATAAAACGGGCTACCGTAAATTCTTCGAATTCCAGTTGAAAGAGGAAAGACTGAAACTGGAATTGCAAAAGCTGGTGGAATGATCAGGGAACCTGTTGCTTTGCCTTCGCTTTTTTGATCGCATCCTGTTTCTGTTTATCAGACACCGCTTTTTTCTGAACAAGTTTGTTCAGCTGGTAACTCACGGCAATCCGGAAGTTCCGCGTCCGGGTCTGGCTGTGGCTTTCCAGCAGGAAGCGTTTTCCATAAGTGAACGTGGTGAACTGCTGGGTGCTGAACGGATCGATGATATTGAAACTGATGGTAAGCCGCTTGCTGAAGAACTTCCGCTGCACGCCGATATTCAGCCTGAGGTTGCTCTTGCTTCTGCCCTGCGGATCAGCAAAGCTGTTATAGCGCGCGTTACCTTCAAAGCTCATGACGCTGGAAGGGGTAAAATTGTAATTGATACTGGTGTAAAAACTGCTGCCGTTGCGGTATTTATAAAGCTCTTTCTCCCGGTCACCGTATTCATTGAAGCTATATCCTGCGCTGGCGTTCATCCTGAATTTTTTGCTGAAAGTGTAGCCGCCCCAGATGCTCGCTTCGTATTCATTCCGGTCTGCAATGTTTTGCCAGGTCACTTCTGTTTTCCCTGATTCCACCAGCGTACGGATGGTGTTGAACACATTCCTTACCCGGTTAAATCCAGCAGACGTGTTGAAATAAAACTTTCCCTTATACCATGAAAGATTCCAGTCGAAATTATCAGCGATCTGCGGTGAAAGGAAAGGATTACCAAAACGGGTGTTGTAAGGGTCGCCGTAATCGATCGCCGGATTCAGCTCGCCGATTCCCGGCCTGCGGATCGTACTACGGTATGTAAGCGATGTATTCAGTTCCTTACTGAATTCCTTCCGCACAGTGAAAGCAGGCAACACATTCCAGTAATTATTTCCAACGTTGTCTCCTTTATTATCCAGGAATCGGAATTCCATTTCCGTCTGCTCACCAATAATGCCTGCCGTGAGCTTCCATTCCCGCGGAAGCGTCACTGTCCAGGCAGCACGTGCCTGGAAAATCCCCTGGTTAAATTCAAAGTCGGAACTGAGCAGGTCGTTTGTAATGTATGCGCTGTCGGGTTGCTTCAGGAAACTGGTGTTCAGTATATTATGATAGCTGTTACTTACATAGGATAAGCCTGCTGAAATATTACTGCCTTTCCAGATAAATGGCCGGTCGTAATTCAACCGCAACGACCATGCATCGCTCTTGTTGTTCGTGAGTTGAAGCTGGGATGAGTCCACTCCCGTAGGTACATAATAAGGATCGAGAAACTGCTGGTAAAAATCCCGGTCCTGTTCATTTTTACCGGTATTCGCCGAAGCAATGAACTTCAGGTTTTCACCCGGCCTTTTGCCTTTGAGGTTATACGCGAGCGTTAAGCCGTGGCTGTAACCATTACCTTCTGAACCGATCGTGCGGGTGCTGATTTTGTATACCTGCTTATCGTTGTTCAGGTTGGTATAGGTTGTGGAGCTTTTATTGTCGAAAAAGTTCAGGTTGCCCTGGTAGGTGAGGTTCAGGCTATGGCTTTTATTGATCTCATAATCGGTCTGGAACCTGAGATTCGGCCGCAGGTTACGGTTGGTATAGCTTCCATCTGTGTTGAGGTAGCTGGTTGAATCGGTATAAAAATTTTGCCGGCGCGAATAACTGCTTCCATTGAATTCACTTACACCTACGCCGGTGTTCAGGTTGAACGAAAATTTCCGCTGGCGGTAAGATAAGTTCAGCCCCGCCTGTCCTTCTCCACGCGTTCCCGCGCTGAGGTTCACTCTTCCTACGAGACCGATCTTTCCTTTTTTGGTAACGATATTGATCACCCCGCCGGCTTCATTCGCGTATTGCGGTGGCGGGTTGGTCATCAGCTCTATCTTTTCGATGCTGCTGCCGGGAAGGCTTTCCAGGAGGTCTGCCAGTTGCTGGGCATTCAACTCGGTGGGCTTGTCATCGATCAGGATCTTCGGCTCTTTACCCTTGAGCAGGATCTTTCCATTCGGGTCATTACTGATCAGGGGCATGTTTTTGATAATCTCGGCGGTTGTTGACGCGGCACTCAGCGCGCTTTCTCCAACATTATAAGTGATCTTGCCATCGCGGGTATCGATCAGCGGTTTTTCAACGTACACCACCACTTCTTCCAGGCTGTCTGATGATTTCATCCGCAGGTCGCCGAGGTTGAAATCATATCTGTCTGCCCTCAGGTAAATGCTGTCCAGCCTGAATACCGCATGTCCAACGTAAGCAGCTGATAAGCGGTAGTATCCGAAGCGGAGTTCAGTAAATTCAAATGCACCGTTCTTGTCGGTTATCATTTTTTTGTGATAAGCCGTATCGCCGGAAAGCGACAACTCTACAGTTGCAAAAGAAGCAGCCCGGTCATCTGCGGCCACCAGGTTTCCAATGATGATTCCGATGTTCTCATTCTTCTGTT
>DASVBM010000309.1:0-13750 GCA_036375835.1 Chitinophagaceae bacterium
CAATACCGGTGTGGAAACCAATACGCCTCCCAACGGAGGTTACAGCGCCTTCATGGAAAAGCAGAATGCGGAGCAGAGTTTTGCGGTAGCACTGCAGAATGCGGGATACAAGACCGCGATGATGGGAAAGTTCCTGAATGGCTATCAACCCAATAAACACCAGCCCTTGCCGGGATGGACAGACTGGTTCGTGGCCGGAGGCGGTTACCGCAACTACAATTATGATATTAACAACAACGGCAGCATCCGCCATTTTGGTCGCGCACCGAAGGATTACCTGACCGACGTGTTATCCGGGCATACCGACAGTCTTATCAAAGCCTGGAAGGATCAGCCGTTCTTCATCGAAATCGCAACGTTCACACCACACGCGCCTTTCATCCCTGCACCAAGACATGAGCAGCTGTTCAACAATGAACAGGCACCGCGCACACCGGTGTTCAACAGGCCGGCAGACAGTCTGGCGCCCGGATGGTTACGGGCATTGAACAGCCTGAGCGCAAAGCAGGTTGACCGGATCGATGATATATTCAGGAACCGCCTGCGTTGCGTGATGTCGATCGACGAGATGCTTGGGAACATCCGTAAGGTGCTGAACGAAGCAGGCATCAGCGGCAACACCTATATTTTCTTTAGCTCAGATAACGGTTATCATCTGGGTGATTACTCGATGTTCCAGGGTAAACAAACGCCGTTTGATATTGACATCAGGGTACCGTTGATTGCAACAGGACCGGGAGTAGCGAAACAGACTTTGCAACAGGCGATCGTTTCGAATATAGACCTCGCACCCACTTTCGCGGCGATAGCGGGAACAGAGCTGAAAGCTGAGCCGGATGGAAGGGATATCCGGCATTTATTCCTGGAGAAAAACACGGAAAAAATCGAATGGCGGAAATTCGCGATCATCGAACACCGCCGGGTTGAATATGATCGTAACGACCCCGACCGACAGGAAGCGGAAGACGGGCGGCTACCTTCGTATACCGCCCTCCGTTTTCAGAACCTCCTTTACGTAGAATACGAAACCGGTGAAGTGAGTTGCTACGACCTGAAAAACGATCCTTATGAATTAAAGAATATCGCCCCGACGATGCCGGCAGACATGAAACAGAAACTGCACGGGATTGTTGCCGCCGCAAAAAAATGTGGCGGAAAGAACAGCTGCTGGGAAGTGCAGCAGATGGAACCGGGGAGATAATGCAGGACCTTGAGCCGGATATTCATTGGGGCGTTTGACAGTTAACATTTCCAACGGTTTGTCATTACCATAAACCGCTGATCACAAAAGTGGTAAAACCGTTCATTGCTACGAACGCGGTCGTATATTGCGTTTTCAACCACTTAACCAATGAAAAAACTGATTTATGGCCTCGCGTTATTATTCCTCTCTTCTTCTTCTTTGTCTCAGGGCAGCATCAAAGGAAAAATAACGGACAGCACAGGCAACCAGGTGCTCACCCTGGCAACGGTAACTGTGTTCAAAGCTGCAGATACAACCCTGGTGACCTACCGGCTCAGCAATCCGGAAGGAGAATTCCGGGTGCCGAATCTCCCGTTGGATATACCACTGCGGGTGCTGATCTCGTTTTCGGGCTACCGGGTACACCGCCAGGAGTTCATCCTCACAGCAGATGCGCCGGAACTTAATGCAGGCACTATCAAACTGGAATCAGACACAAAAGACCTGGACGAGGTGTTGGTGATCGCGGAACGCCCGCCGGTGAGCGTACGCAGGGATACGATTGAGTTCAACGCCTCGGCATTCAGCACATTGCCCACCGCCCTGGTGGAAGACCTGCTGAAGAAGCTACCCGGCGTACAAGTGGATGCAGACGGTAATATCACGGTGGGTGGTAGAAAAGTGAACAGGATACTGGTAGATGGGAAAGAGTTCTTTGGAAACGATCCAAAGATGGCCACGCGCAACCTTCCGGCCAATGCGATTGAAAAAGTGCAGGTGAGCGAAGACAAGGACGATGCAGAACTGAACCCGGATAAGCCGAAACAGGATATTGGCCAGGTTATCAACCTGAAGCTCAAAAAAGGCGTTAAGAAGGGATGGTTCGGTAAGGCCTATGCAGGCGCCGGCACAGACGACCTCTACGAAGCAGGCGCCATCGTGAACCTCTTTAAGGATACCATGCAGGTGAGCCTGCTCGGTTTTACCAATAACCTCAACCGCGCCGGTTTTGGTTTTAACGACATCCGCAGCCTCGGCGGTTTTGATCGCAGCGGAACCAACTCGGTCTGGATCAACAGCAATGGTGGTATCAATGTGAACGGCATCAACTTCGGCGGAATGGGCGAAGGCATCAATCGTTCCACCGGTGCGGGTTTTAACATGAATCATGTACTGAAAAACGGGCTCACCCTGAACTCGCAGTATTTCTACGGCAATTCACGAAATGATATAGAAGAGCTGAGTAATCGCCAGGAGTTCCTTGGAGATACCACGCTCACAACCCGAACCAACCGGAACGAAGTACTGGAATCGTTCAGCCACCGGTTCGGGCTGGGACTGAAAGGCAGGATCGACTCACTGAGCCGGTTCGAATTCAGGCCGGGGCTCACCATCACGGAACAGGAAAGTGGAAAGGTCACGGACGTTCTCAATTCGAATAATTTCAAAGGCGGGCTTTCGGCCAGTAATAACCAGCAAAGGATGGATGCCAAAGACGTCTCATACAATCACTCCCTGATTTTCTTCAAAAACTTCCGGAAGAAAAACCGGACGCTCAGCGTTAATCATTACCTGAATTACAGCAATGTGAATAATGACCAGTACAACGATGTGCTGAATACCTGGCTGGAAACCGGCAGCACTACTTTGCTGGAACAGCTCAGGGATCGCGAGAACGGTCATTTTAATACTGCGCTGAACCTGACTTATAACGAGCCGCTCAGCAAACAGTTTTCGCTGCGGCTGGGGAATGGATTCACTTATTTCAATAATACCGATGACCTGGCTACGTTTACAAAAAACGCCAGCGGGAAATATGAAGTGCCCAACCCCGCGCTCACCAATTCTGTAGGCCGGCGCAGCCTTCGCAACAATGTGTCCGCCGGTCTTAACTGGAAATACAGGCAGCTTTCTATCACAGCTACCGCAAACTGGCTCAGACTGGATATCAGGAATGAATTCAAAACCTCCGGGAATAAGGTGTGGCAGCACTACAACTATGTGCTGCCTGGTATGCAGTTGAACTGGAAAGAACTGAATCTTGGCTACAGCGTAAACGTGGCACCCCCGAATATCACCGATATCCAGCCTGTACCGGATAACTCCAATCCCTTGTTCATTTTCTACGGCAATCCCGACCTGGAGCCAGCGGTAACCCATAACATCAACTTAGGATATTTTAAGAGCATCGTTCCGAAATCGCTTTTCATCAATGCGTATTTGTATACCAGTATCCAGACCCATGCAATCACCAGGGAAAGGACGGTAGACGCACAAGGTGTGCAGCGTTCAGGGCCGGTAAACGTAGAAGGCAACCAGAACCTCTATACCCACCTGTTCATCAATAAACAATTTAAACTCAACAAAAAATTCCAGTTTACCATTGGTGGCGGATACAATATAGACTTTAATAAAAACTATGTGATCGCGAACGACCGGCGCGGTTTTGCCCGTGCGGTCAATTTCCGCCCGCAGCTAAACGCAAGCATCAACTGGAAGGATCTGATTGAGTGGAACATCAGTCATAACCATGGCTTCGGCCGCACACGGTATGACAACGATGTATTCAAGGCCGTCGACATAAATACGCACCGGACACAAACGGAATTAGTGGTGCGCTGGCCGAAAAACCTGGTTTGGGAAACTTCGCTCAGTTATAATTACAACAGCAATGTGGCACCTGGCTTACAGAAGACGGTGGCTTTACTGAACGGAGGCGTGACCTTCCTGTTTCTGAAGGAACAAAAAGGACAACTCAAGCTGTCGGCATTCGACCTGCTGGATGAAAACACCAACCTCTGGCGATTTACAAACGACAACTCTATCATTGACCGGCAACTCAACCAACTGAAGAAGTACTACCTGCTGACTTTTACGTACAATATCCGCAGTTTCAAATCAGGTAAGGTCGGAGGAAGAGAAAGGTTTTTCATGTTCTGATGAAATCAGGATCTGAACAGAAAAGCGGGCCAGGGCCTGCTTTTTTTTTTGCAACTGCCGGGATGAGCCGGCTATACCGCCCGGCATGTCTTTTTTGGCTGTTGCTGCCAGCCTATCGTTCCTCTGTTAGCGACGATCATTTCCGGAGCGGGCAGTTCAATGGCAATCCGATTCAGGAAGCTATTGGGATTAGCTGACCAAAGTCCTGTAATAGCGGTGACTTCCCCGATTATCTTCGCAGCAGATTGAAATAAGAATCAATTTTCAGCTGATGAGTGGAAAAGGACATGGACATGATCATTCACAGGCAAAGGACCGTGCCATATTGCCGTACGCGTTTGACAGAGAAATGAAGTTCGCGATCACCTGTGGGGTGTTCCTGGCTGCCGGGTTCGGCCTCGGATTCATCAAAGGCATCAATGAATATGTTGTTATAGGCCTCTATATGCTGGCATATTTATTTGGCGGTTATTATACCACCATTCAGGCGGTGAATGATATCCGCAGGGGTCATTTTGAGATCGATTTCCTGATGCTGGTGGCCGCTATCGGTGCCGCTGCGCTGGGAAACTGGGCGGAAGGCGCACTGCTTTTATTCCTCTTCAGCCTCGGCCATTCGCTGGAGCACTACGCGATGGCAAGAGCGAAGAAATCAATCGAAGGGCTGGCAATGCTTACACCTAAAACGGCATTGCTGAAAACAGGGGATAGCGTAAAGGAAGTAGGTATTGAAGTTTTAAAGCCCGGAGACCTGGTACTGGTTAAACCGAATTCTAAAATAGCGGCTGATGGTGTGGTTACCGCCGGCAGCAGTGCAGTTAACCAGGCGCCGATCACCGGCGAAAGCATCCCTGTTGACAAATTCGCTTTCAGCGGAATGGTTAATCCATCAGAAGCGGGTAAGATCGATGCCCAACACCGTGTATTCGCCGGAACAGTAAATGGCAACGGAAACCTGGAAGTCCGGGTTACGAAGGTTGCCGCCGACAGTACCATCGCGCGCCTGATCAGGCTGGTGCACGAGGCCCAGGAACAGCATTCACCCACCCAGACCTTCACGAAGAAAATCGAGAAGTATTATGTGCCTGCCGTCCTGCTACTGGTGAGTATATTGCTGTTCGCGTTTCTGGTGATTGATGAAACATTCAGCGATAGTTTCTACCGCGCTATGGCGGTGCTGGTTGGAGCAAGTCCCTGTGCGCTGGCCATCTCAACACCGAGCGCGGTACTGAGCGGGGTGGCGCGGGCCGCCCGGAGTGGTGTGCTGGTGAAAGGCGGCAGGCCTTTGGAAGACCTGGGATCGCTCACGGCGATCGCTTTTGATAAAACAGGAACGCTCACCGAGGGTAAACCCAGGCTAACGGGCGTGTTCCCTTTCGGAAATATTTCCGAAGAACGATTACTGCAGATTGTTGTAGGCGTTGAGCAGCTCAGCGATCATCCGCTGGCCGCGGCCATCGTGAAAGGCGCGTTGGAAAAGCTGCAGGCAGACGTGCCGCTCGCCAGCAGTGTGGAAGCGATACCCGGCAGAGGCGTCCGGGGCCAGCTTAACGGGGCATCGGTGAGTATTGGCAACAAGGAGTTGTTTACAGATGCAAACCAGCAGATAGCTACCGGTATACTCGAACGCGTGGCAGAACTGGAAAAGAAAGGCAACACCACCATGCTGGTTCAGCATGCAGGCGCATTCATTGGCATTATCACGCTGATGGACGTGCCACGGGCGGACGCGAAGCCAACACTTGCGGCATTGCCCCGAACCGGTATCCGGAAAATGGTGATGCTCACCGGCGATAACCAGAACGTAGCGGAAGCCATTGCAAAGGAAATCGGGATTACAGAAGCCAGGGGTAATCTTTTGCCGGAACAGAAGCTTGAGGCGATCGAACAGCTAAGGGCCACGGAAAACAAGATCGCTATGGTGGGCGATGGCGTGAATGACGCGCCCGCTATGGCAAAAAGCACCGTCGGCATAGCGATGGGTGCCGCGGGCAGCGATGTAGCCCTTGAAACGGCAGACATTGCGTTGATGGCAGACAGGCTGAGTAACCTGCCGTTCGCGATAGGACTGAGCAGGAAAGCCCGCCAGATCATCAGGCAAAATGTTTTTATCAGCCTTGGTATGGTTGCCTTATTGATCCCGCTCACATTATTCGGTATCGCGAAAATGGGTCCTGCCGTGATCGGGCATGAAGGCTCGACGATCGTCGTGGTGTTTAATGCGCTGCGATTGCTGGTGTACAGACACCGGGAAGCTGCGATCACCGGTTGAGCGGAACGGCTCCGAATTAAGGTGCGGTGGGATAGCCCTTGTCTATCCAGTCTGTTTTTACATTATGCGGCAGGTTCAACAGGTAATAGTGTTTAAAACTCAGCGCTTTTAAGGCATCGATGGCGGGACGCACATTCGGACAGTGGTCAAACGGACAGCAACCACAATACACCACCACCTTTCTGTCTTTAGGTATTGAATCAAGTGCCGCCTTCAGCTTTTCCAGGCCATCCGGTTTGTTCACCGGGCCGATGTTCACCGAATTTGGGATGATGGCTCCTGGTCCCACGCAGATAATCACTGGTATGTCTTTCCGTGCGTTCAGCGCTGCGGCAAGGTCGGCGGGCTGCATCAGCTGATCCGCTGTCCAGTTCTCCGGTTTCTGGGCATCGGCACCACAGCTGGTAAACACAAGCAGTAAAGCGAACAATGTAAGGCGACAGAGATTTTTCATAGCCGGAATTTGCTGCAAGATAAGGCTGGTGCAGAATTTAAAATGTGAAATCACACCCGGCAGCCACACCGGGTGATTACTCATAACCGAACCCATCCTGCCGCCAGGGCTTCTAGTCAGGGTATTCATCGGAACCCAGCACCCATAAAAAAGACTGTATGTCTATCATGTCTTTAGGCTTCATGTCATACAAGTCTGCGCTGACTGTTTCTGCAAAAGAGAGGTAATTTCTGTAGGTGTCCCAGTTCGGCTTCGAGGTGTATTGGAAGTCGAACCCGTATTTCTCTGCGGCGATCTTTGTGACCCTTGGTTTCAGAAAAATGTGTTCATCTGGATTGGCAATAAAACCAAACACCGTTACCAGCGGCCAGGTGAGCACCCTTGTTTGCTTCCTCGGCAATGAAGCTACTGCCTGTACCCATCGATTGAATCGTGTTTCGAGTTGTGCGGTGCCGTATACGAAATCGAACAGTCCTTCCGCGAATATCTTCGCCCCGGCTTCGGTCTTCACCGCGTCCCTTAACGCCATCTTCTCGAACGAGAATAAGAGGTTGGTTCTGGACTCTATTCGTGTGGCGCGGTTAGCAATTTCCACAAATTCACCCGCGATCAGCAGCCGCCTGAACTCCTTTTTATCCAGCAGTTCCAGCCACAGCTGGTGTGCATTCCATTTATATCCCCTTTCCCAGTCCTCGTATTTCGGGGTGGCGAACCCTTTTTTAAAATAGAACAGGAATTTTCTCCTGCATTGCTGTACCAGCTTCCCGCTGCTTGTATTAACCCTGGCTTTCATAAAACAGGCTTTCCAAAGCAGCAATAAATAATCAGGCCATTTTAGCGGCGGTCAGCTTCCGGGCTACATCCCGGGGAGTTATTATCCTGGCCAACCGCGTATACGCTTCAAACGGGCACCATTGGAAATATTTTTTTTGGCCATATGATCAAACACGATTTACCTTCGTTAACCAGTTGGTTAAACTATATGGCTAAAATACAGGAAGACAGCAATACACAGGAGGCGATCCTCAACGCAGCGCGGAAGGTGTTTCTGCGTGAGGGCATGGCGGGCGCAAGGATGCAGGATATTGCAGACGAGGCGGGGATCAATAAAGCGCTGCTCCATTATTATTTCCGCAGCAAGAACCAGTTGTTTGAAAGGATCTTCCAGGAATCCGCGCAGCGGTTACTTCCCCGTATTGGTGAGATCCTGGAGTCCGGCGATTCTTTGTTCGGGAAGATCGAGGCATTCTGCAGTGAGTATGTAACACAGATCAGGGAGAATCCGTTCATCCCGTTGTTCGTGATCACCGAGGTCAACCGGCAGCCCGAAGCATTCCTGAAGAAGGTCTTCGGGAAAAAACGGCCCAACATTGCGCTTTTGTCCGCGCAGATAGCCGAAGCAGTGCAGAAAAAGCAGATCAAACCCATCCACCCGATGCAACTGATCATGAACATGCTGAGCCTTTGCATTTTCCCCTTCCTGGCGCGGCCGGTGATCCAGAAGGTAGCCGGGGTGAACGATAAGCTGTTTGACGAACTGATCGAGGAACGGAAAACCGCAGTCGCGCAATTTATTATTGACTCAATTCGAAAATAGTATGTGCTCTTACCGGAAATACCTGCTCCTGCCCCTGCTGCTGATCACCCAGTTTACTTGGTCGCAGGAACTGACGCTGGATTCGGCCTACGCGATGGCCAGGAACAACTACCCTTTGATCAGGCAAAGGGAACTGATCCGGCAGACTGCTGCACTCTCTGTTGAAAACCTGTCAAAGGGATACCTGCCACAGTTATCAGTAAGCGGCCAGGGCACTTACCAGTCAGACGTTACAAAGGTCGAGATACCGGTACCCGGCCTGAAGGTAAACCCCCTTAGTAAGGACCAGTATAAACTGGTGGCGGATGTCAGCCAGCTTTTGTATGATGGCGGGGCGATCAGCGCACAGCAGGAACTTCAAAAACTAAACGCGGTTTCTGAAGATCAGAAGCTGGAGGTGGAATTATATAAACTGCGCGACCGGGTAAATCAACTTTACCTCGGTATTCTGCTCCTGGATCAGCAGATCAGCCAGGCTGCCCTGTTGCGGTCAGACCTCAGCAACGGTCTGCGGAAAGTGGAGGCACAGGTGATCAATGGCGTTGCCCTGCGTTCGGCACTCAGCAGTATAAAGGCAGATTCACTGAAAACAGAACAAAAAATAACAGAACTGGCAGCAGCCCGGAAAAGCCTCGTTGATATATTATCATTATTCACCGGTCGCGAACTTCCCCAGGGAGTAAAACTGGCGGAACCCCTTGCCGCAACTGCAGGGAAAAATATTACGCGGCCGGAACTCGATCTGTTTCACACGCAGCAGTCCATTCTCCGGAAACAGCGGGAGCTGCTGAAAAGCAGGAACCTGCCAAAGGCGCTGGCTTTTGCACAGGGCGGTTACGGAAGGCCCGGGCTGAACATGTTGAAAAATGAATTCGACTGGTTCTATATACTGGGCCTTCGACTGAACTGGACACTGTCCGGATTGTATACCTATCGCAATGATAAAAAGCTACTGGAAATCGGCCAGCGCACGATCGCGCTGCAGGAGGAAACATTTCTGCTGAATACAAACAGCCAGCTGTTGCAGCAGGAATCCGAAATAGCCAAATACGAGCAATTGATCGCTTCGGACCTGGAGATCATTGAGCTTCGTAAAAACGTTAAGGATGCCGCGCTGGCGCAACTCTCTAATGGCGTGATCACTTCTGCTGATTACCTCCGCGAGGTGAATGCCGAAGACCAGGCAAGAACGACGATGATCGTCCACCGTCTACAGCTATTGAACGCAAAAATCAATTATCAAACCATTACAGGTAAATAATATGAAACTATCTGTCTACATCGCGTTCGCGGCCGCGACAGTACTTGCAGCCTGCGGCAGCAGCGATAATAAACATGATGCATCCGGGAGCTTTGAAGCAGATGAAACGATTGTGTCTGCGGAAGTGAGTGGCCGTATTACCTCACTGGAGATAGATGAAGGTGATACTGTTGGCCGGCAGCAACTGGTGGGCACCATCGATGCCACCAACCTGGAACTGCAGAAAGAACAGGTGCAGGCCAGTATGCATGCTTTGAATGAAAAGACGGCAACGGCGGTACCGCAGGTTAAGCTATTGCAGGAACAGATCAGGGTTCAGCAATCGCAGCTCAACAACCTTTACCACGAGAAACAGCGGACCGAAAACCTGGTAAAGGCAGATGCTGCGCCACGGAAGCAACTGGATGATATTAACGCGCAGATTGACCTGGTGCAGAAACAAATAGACGCAACACGCCAGCAGATCAGGGTGCAGCAGAACAATGTGGCCACTCAGAACCGCGGCATCCTGAGTGAAAAAGATCCGCTCCGGAAGCGAGTGGCGCAGTTGGAAGACCAGATTCAGCGCGCGAATATTCTGAACCCGGTGCAGGGAACGGTTATAGCAAAATATGCCGAAAATGGTGAGATCACTTCAGCCGGTAAACCACTCTATAAAGTGGCCGACCTTGCAAACATCACCCTTCGTGCCTATATCACGGGTGATCAGCTTCCGCAGGTGAGGCTGGGAGACAAGGTAAATGTGATCATTTCCATGGCCGGGGACAGTACAAAAACCTACCAGGGCACGATCAGCTGGATCTCCGACAAGGCCGAGTTTACGCCTAAAACGATCCAGACAAAAGAAGAAAGGGCAAACCTTGTGTATGCTATAAAGATCCGGGTGAAGAATGATGGCTATCTGAAGCTGGGCATGTATGCAGACGTGGACCTCAATTCAAAATGATGCCTGCTGTTTCAGTACATAGCGTGTCCAAAAGCTTCAGGGTGAAGAAAGACGAAGTGCGGGCGGTGAGCGATATTTCATTCGAAGTATCGAAGGGTGAATTGTTCGGAATTATTGGCCCGGATGGCGCGGGAAAAACCACATTGTTCCGGATACTTACAACGCTCCTGCTTGCTGATACCGGCAGCGCATCGATCGATGGCCTCGATGTGGTAAAGGATTTCCGGTTGATACGCAACCGCGTTGGATATATGCCGGGGCGGTTTTCACTCTACCAGGACCTGACCGTGGAGGAGAACCTTAAATTCTTCGCAACCGTATTCAACACTACCATAGAAGCGAATTACGACCTGGTAAAAGATATTTACGCGCAGATCGAGCCGTTTAAAAACCGCCGGGCAGGAAAGTTATCCGGGGGAATGAAACAGAAACTGGCGCTGAGCTGTGCGTTGATCCATCGTCCCGCTGTACTCTTCCTGGATGAACCCACTACCGGCGTTGACGCCGTTTCCAGGAAAGAATTCTGGGACATGCTGAGACAGCTGAAAAAACAGGGAATCACCATCCTTGTTTCCACTCCTTATATGGACGAGGCCAGCCTCTGCGACCGGGTGGCCCTGATACAATCGGGCCGTATCATGTCGATAGATACGCCGGTAAATATCGTCAAACAGTTTCGCCATCCTTTGTTTGCCGTTCGTGCACAGGCAATGCTGGATGCGCTGAACCTGCTGCGCGAATACGAGGGTACCGTTGACGTCTATCCTTTTGGCGACGCACACCACCTTCTGCTGAAGCCGGGGTATACGAGCAATAATGTTGCAGGTTACCTGGAAGGAAAAGGGATCAGCGCGGAGGTGAATGCGGCAATCCCTGATATAGAAGACTGTTTTATCGCTTTAATGAAGAAACATGAATGAAGACACAGCGATATATGCCGAGGGCCTGACCCGGCGGTTCGATCATTTCACTGCCGTGGATCACATATCATTCAGTGTGAAGAAAGGCGAGATATTCGGCTTTCTCGGGGCAAATGGCGCTGGTAAAACAACGGCGATGCGCATGCTATGCGGGTTACTGCGCCCCAGTTCAGGCAAAGCCACCGTTGCAGGATTCGATGTGTACCACCACCCTGAAAAGATCAAACGCAACATCGGTTACATGAGCCAGAAGTTTTCTTTGTATGACGACCTCTCCGTTAAAGAGAATATCCGTTTTTATGCCGGCATCTATGGTAAGGACGACGCGTTCATAAAATCCAGGACTGCTGCACTGCTGAAAGATCTTTCGCTGGAAAAAGAGGCGGGTAAACTGGTTCGGTCATTCCCGCTGGGGTGGAAACAAAAGCTGGCTTTCTCGGTTGCGATATTCCATGAACCACAGGTTGTCTTCCTGGATGAACCGACCGGCGGTGTTGACCCGGTAACAAGAAGGGAGTTCTGGAACATGATCTACGATGCAGCCGCGAAGGGCATAACGGTTTTTGTCACTACGCATTATATGGATGAAGCAGAATATTGCAACCGGCTTTCTATCATGGTCGATGGTAAGATTGAAGCAATGGGCACACCAAGGGAGTTAAAACAGGAACTGCAGGCCGCAAACATGGACGAGGTGTTTCTTAAACTCGCCCGGAAGGCAACAAGAACTGAATAATGAAACAGTTTATTTCATTCGTAAGAAAAGAGTTTTACCACATCTTCCGCGACCGGAAGACGATGTTTATCCTGCTGGGTATGCCGGCGGTACAGATCATCCTGTTTGGTTTCGCACTTACCAATGAAGTAAAAAATGCAAAAGTCGCGGTACTTGATTTTTCACGCGATGCCGGCAGCGAGGCTTTGATCCGGCAGGTAAATGCGAGCCGTTATTTTGACGTAACCACTCAGCTCAGCTCATATCGGCAGATTGAATCGGAATTCAGGAAAGGAACGGTTAAGATGGCAATGGTGGTTCCGGCGGAATTCAGTAATGACCTCACGCACCTCAATACCGCACAGGTGCAGCTGGTGACCGACGCGAGCGACCCGAACGTGGCAAACACGCTGGTAAACTATGCTTCGGCGATCATCATGGATTACCAGTCGATGATCACCGACGAAAAAAAACTGCCTTATACCATCACAACCGAGGTGAGAATGCTTTATAACCCGCAGCTGAAAGGCGCCTATAGTTTTGTACCCGGTGTGATGGCAATGGTGCTGATGCTGGTCTGCACCATGATGACCGCCATCACCATCGTGCGGGAAAAAGAAATGGGCACGATGGAGATCCTCCTGGTTTCGCCGATGCGGCCGTTGCTCATCATAATTGCCAAAGCGATCCCTTACCTCGTTCTCAGTGTTATCAATATCTCCACCATCCTGCTGCTGAGCGTTTACGTACTTGAAGTTCCGATCAACGGCAGCATCGCCCTGCTGGTTTTTGAAAGCGTGCTGTTTATACTCACCTGCCTTTCACTGGGACTGCTGATCTCCTCTTCCACCAGTTCGCAGCAGGTGGCGATGCTGATTTCACTGGTGGGATTGTTCCTTCCAACGATTATGTTCAGCGGAGTGATGTTCCCGGTAGAGAACATGCCATTACCGTTGCGGGTGATCTCTAACCTGATCCCGGCAAAATGGTTCCTGTTGATCATCAAAGACGTCATGATCAAAGGTTTGGGACTGCAGGCGGTCTGGAAGGAGACCTCGGTTCTGGTTGCGATGATGCTGTTCTTTTTATTCGTTTCGCTGAAGAAGTTTAAAATCCGGCTGGAATGAGGACATTGAAATTTTTACTGCAGAAAGAGTTCAGGCAGATCCTGCGTGACCCTGCCATCATGCGCATGATATTCCTGATGCCGGCAATGCAGTTGCTGCTACTCCCGCTGGCGGCAGATTACGAAGTCAGGAACATTAAACTGAGCGTGGTGGATCATGATCATTCTTCGTATTCCCGGCAGCTGATTTCCAAAATAACCGCAACGCCATACTTCAGGCTGGTGAATTACAATAATGATTTTACGCATGCGTTGCAGGACGTGGAATCAGACCGTGCAGACCTGGTGCTGGAAATACCACCGAATTTCGAACGCGGGCTGGTGAAGGAAGATGAA
>DASVBM010000308.1:0-4697 GCA_036375835.1 Chitinophagaceae bacterium
GCAGATCTACTTCCTGAACTCGCGCCTGAACCAGCTGCTGGAGATTCACCGCGGAACAGAAACCATTATACAGGACCGGACGATTTACGAAGACGCCAACATCTTCGCGCCCAACCTGCACGACATGGGACTGATGAGCAAGCGCGATTTCGAAAACTATTACGGCTTCTTCCAGACGCTGAAGTCGATGGTGCAGCCGCCCGACCTGCTAATCTTCCTGAAGTCTTCTGTGCCGAACCTTGTGGGACAAATCCAGAAGCGCGGCAGGGAATACGAAGAAAATATCCGCCTCGACTACCTCAAAAAACTCAACGAGCTCTACAACAAATGGATCGATGGTTATAAAGAAGGGCAGCTCCTGATAATCGACGTGGACAAAAACAAATTCGCCGAGCGGGAAGAAGATTTCGGTGATATCGTCAACAAGGTCGACGCGATGCTCTTCGGGCTTTTCTGATCCGGGAACTCCCAACGAATCTTTAATCCGGCCCCGGTAAAAAAAAATCCCGCCACGAAAGGCGGGACTTCTCATTTGGTCATAGCAATCAATAGAGACCCATCCGCTGCAACGCGGAATCTGTTTATGGTTTCGGTGCAGCAGCCAGGATTTCTTCTGTTACACCGCTTGCATATTTTTCAAAGTTTTTGATGAACAGCTGCGCCAGGTCTTTGGCTTTCTGGTCGTATGCAGCCTTATCATCCCAGGTGTTGCGCGGGTTGAGGATTTCGTCCGGCACGTTCGGGCATGACTTCGGCATCATCATACCGAAGACCGGGTGAATCTCAAAATCCACGTTATCCAGTTCGCCGTTCAGCGCGGCTGTGATCATAGCACGGGTATACGCCAGCTTCATACGATGTCCTACGCCGTAGGGTCCGCCGCTCCAGCCTGTATTCACCATCCATACGTTCACGTTCTGCTCCAGCATCTTCGCGCCCAGCATATCGGCATACTGGCCCGGGTGCAGGGGCAGGAAGGGCGCGCCGAAACACGCACTGAAAGTGAGCTTGGGTTCGGTTACTCCTGCTTCTGTACCGGCAACCTTGGCGGTATAGCCGCTGATGAACTGGTACATAGTCTGTCCCTTCGTGAGCTTGCTGATTGGCGGGAAAACGCCGGAAGCATCACAGGTAAGGAAGAAAATATTCTTAGGCAGGCCACCGATGCTCGGCTCCTGTGCATTGCTGATGAAGTTCAGCGGGTAGCTCACCCGGGTGTTCTCGGTGATCTTCGCGCTGTGGAAATCGATCTTGTTCGTTCCATCAACGAAAGTTACGTTTTCAACCAGCGCTCCCGGCCTGATGGCGCGGAAGATCTCCGGTTCTTTTTCTTCGCTCAGGTCGATCACCTTCGCGTAACAACCGCCTTCAAAATTGAATACCGAGTTGCTGGTCCAGCCATGTTCGTCATCCCCGATCAGCTTCCGGTTTGGATCGGCACTAAGCGTAGTCTTGCCGGTTCCGGAAAGCCCGAAGAAGATAGCCACATCGCCATCCTTGCCCATATTGGCTGAACAGTGCATGCTCAGCACGTTTTTCTCGTGCGGCAGCACATAGTTGAGTATGGTAAAGATGCCCTTCTTCATTTCGCCGGTATAACCCGTACCGCCGATCAGGATGGTTTTATGGGTGAATGAAACCACCGCGAAATTGTGTTGCCTGGTTCCGTCAACTTCCGGATCGGCGTGGAAACCCGGAGCCTGGATAATATGCCATTCCGGTTCAAAGTTTTCCAGTTCCCTTTCCGTGGGGCGGAGGAACATATTATAGGCGAACAGGTTGCTCCAGGGGTTCTCGTTGATCACCCGGATATTCAGTTTATAGTTCGGGTCTGCGCAGGCATAAGCGTCACGCACCCAAACCTCTTCCTTGCTGTCCAGGTACTTCAGCATTTTCTCCTTTAACTGGAAAAAATACTTTTCTTCAAAAGGTATGTTGAAATTGTTCCAATGCACAGAATCGGCGGTGCTGGCGTCTTTTACAGTGAATTTGTCCAGCGGGCTTCTGCCGGTGAATTCGCCAGTATTGATGCACAGTGCGCCGGTGTCGTTCAGGACCCCTTGTCCACGGTTAACTGCCTGTTCTACAAGTACCTGAGGAGCCAGTTGATAATGAAGCTCCGGTTGCGTTAATCCAAGCTGATGTAGTTCTTTTGATGGAATCATGGTTGTTGTGATCATAGCGAACAATCGTTAGTTAGTTTGCAAAAGTATAGGAATTGATTAAAAACGATAAGGTTTGCGTATTTGGTACACATCATTTTGTATGGGAAATACCGGCTGATCTGTTTACAATCTTCAAGCCATTATTGCTGCTTCCCCTGGCCGGCAGCCTGTGCTGCTGCAGCCGGGATGTCGAGGAGGAGATCACTGTATGAATTTGCGATATAAGTATGCGGCTGAAGCTCAAAAAAATCCGCGTACATCCTGCATTGCTCTTTTAGTTTTTCAATCCCGATGGTGCCGTCGCGGTCAATGGCTTCCACTTCTATAAAACTTCCCAGCCTATCCACCCTGTCAAAATGAAACTTCACGTTTTCGATGAAATAAATCCTTCGTTTTTTGTCAACCACCGTCAGTACGCCAAGGCTGCGGGTCAGGATGTCCCTTAGCGTTTCGCTTTCCTGCAGCGGGTACAGCACCACGTCCGACTGTTTGGCGCCGGCTTCGTTACTCCGCTGGTAATGGATCAGCGCGTGTTCGATATTCCCTTTGCGCAGTTTAAGACGGCCGGCGGGTACATTGAAATACGTATCCACCTGGTGATCCTCACCCCTGAACTCCGGGTTCAGCTGTTGCAGCCTGGCTTCCATTACATCGGGGTCGTCTACGCGCGCTTTGAATTCGTAATTGAGGATCATGTGTTCGGGTTTTCAATCAGGATAAAGGTATGATCAGCTGAAGAATTCATAATACAGCAACAGTACGGCCGACAGCGTCATCGCGGTCAACGCCGTGAACCCAAGTATGTTCGACCATTTGCCATTCACGTATTTGCCCATCACTTTTTTATTGTTGCCGATATGCAGGATCACGGCAATAAGCACGGGCGATGTTACTCCGTATAAGATCGCGGTGTAAATAAGCGCTTTTATCGGGCTGATACCAATGTAATTGATCCCGAGGCCAACTACCACTGAAATGATGATCACCCAGTAAAAAGGCCGGGCCTGGTAATACTTCTTATCCAGGTTGCCCTTCCAGTTAAATGTTTCGGACAGGATATACGAAAGGCAGCCGCTCAGCACCGGGATGGCCAGGAAACCCGTTCCGATAACGCCCAGCGCGAAGAGTAAATAGGAGAGCTTTCCCGCAATCGGCTCCAAAGCCTTCGCGGCCTGTTCAACCGTGTCAATCTTTCGTATGCCTCCGTTGAACAGAACGGTGCCGGTTGTGAGAATAATAAAAAACATCACCAGGTTGGAGAACAGCATCCCGGTGTCTACATCCCAATCCATGTTCCGGATCACTTTTTTGTTTACCACCAGTCCCGGTTTTTTATGTTGCCTGTCTTCAGCAACCATAGTGGTCTGCCAGAAGAACAGGTAAGGTGAGATCGTCGTGCCCAATATCGCAACAAGGATGCTGATAAATTCCTTATCCATCCGGAATGTCGGGATGAATGTGTGCCTGGCAATGAGCAACCAGTTTTGGTGTGAAAGAAACGGGACCACCAGGTACAGCAGGAGGAACAGGCACAGGTATTTCAGGATCGCAGCGATTTTTTCATAGGACAGCCTGATGATCAGCAGCAGGATAATGCCGGTAAATCCAACCGTAAATACATAATTCGGAACGGAAGGGAAAAGCAGGTTGGCCACCGCGCCCATCCCGGCGATATCCGCGCCTATGTTCAGAATGATAGCCGGGAAAGTGAAAACGATCATCACCAGCATCACCCAGGGCGGGTAGTGATTGCGGATATTACTCGCAAGACCTTTCGAGGTAACCATGCCGATGCGCGCGCACATTTCCTGCACCGCCGCCATCAGCGGAAAGGTGATGAAGGCCGTCCATAACGTGGTGATGCCGAATTGCGCTCCTGCCTGTGAATAGGTGGCAATGCCGGAGGGGTCATCGTCACTGGCACCGGTAACCAGCCCGGGTCCCAGTACTTTGAAGATTTTTTTCAGCCTCGATGTTTTCTTTCGTACGGCCATATGAACAGTTCCGGCGTGAATCCCTGCCTTCATTAAAGTTAAGCAGATTTTCCACCGCCATCGCAACCGAAGCACATCGGGGTAACCCGCTCATTCAGTCTTTATAAATCGCCTTCGACGTTACTGCGATCCTGTTCCAGGCGTTGATCGTAACGATCAGCATGATCACCTGCGCGGTGGTTTTTTCACCAAACAGGCTCACCACCCTGTCGTAGGTTGCATCGGTAACGCCCTTCTCGTGTATGCGGGTCACTTCTTCCGTCAGCTGCAGTATGGCCCTTTCTGCTTCTGAAAACAAATGCGACTCGTGCCAGACCGGTAAGGCAAAGATCCTTCTCGCTGTCTCACCCAGTTTCACCGCGTCTTCGGTATGCATATCCACGCAATATGCGCAGCCATTGATCTGCGAGGCCCGCATCTTGATCAGTTCTTTTAAAAGCGGATCTATATCGCAGCTCCTGCCATAAGCCTCCAGGGTGAGCATAGCCTCGAAAGCTTTTGGGTCTGCGTCTTTGATCGGTTTTCTTTTATTGCTCAT
>DASVBM010000138.1:0-9244 GCA_036375835.1 Chitinophagaceae bacterium
ATGGACACGCCAACTGCTTCATCGAAACGGGGAACAACCGCGCGCTGCTCATCGATTTCAATTATACACACGAGCCGGTAACCGGGAGTTTCCCTTTTGCCCGCTTAGGCCCGCTCGCCCTGCTGAAAGAATCAAGGATGAATCACCTGGGGAAACTCGCCTTCCGCTGGGTGTACTGGAATATGCTCCTCAAGGGCAGGCATATACCTTTTGTTCCCTCGCATATGCAGGAGGCCGGTAAACACTTTACTGAAACGTCAAAATAAACCATATGGAAAGAGAGATCGCAGGAAAAACAGTATCCGTAAACGAAGAAGGATACCTGACAGATTTAACGCAATGGAATGAATCCGTTGCCGAGGAACTCGCGAAAGAGGCGCATGTAAACCTTTCACCGAAGCACTGGCTCCTGCTGAAATACCTGCAGGACGAATACAAAAAAAATGTGCCGCTGAGTATCCGGAAAATCGGCAAGAGCGGAGTGGTAGACATCAAGGAATTCTACCAGCTGTTCCCGAACGCACCTTTAAAGGTTTCCAGCAAGATCGCCGGCATACCGAAACCGGCAAGCTGTATCTGATAAAACAAATCTTATGAGCGAACAAAACGGACATATCAGGAAAATGATGATCATCCTTTCAAAGGCTGGTCTGGACAGCGTATACGCAGCCTTCATACTGGCGAATGGCGCAAGGATGGAGGGCATCGAAGCCGAGATGTTTTTTACGTTCTTCGGACTGGATGCGATACACAAAAAGAAACTTGAACACCTGCACATCGCTACCGTCGGCAACCCTTCCATGAACATGCCCACACTGGTGGGCGGCCTCCCGGGTATGGAAGCACTGGCCACCCGCATGATGAAAAAGGAAATGGATAAGATCGACATGCCTGAGGTCCCCGAGTTCCTTGAGATACTCAAGGCTTCGGGCGTAAAACTCTGGGCCTGCAAACTGGCGATGGAAATGTTCCATTACGAGGCTTCCGATATGTATGATGAAGTGGATGGTGTGATAACAGTGGGTGATTTCTACCAGAAAAGCCATGGCGAAGGAACGCACATGCTTTTCATTTGAGTTTTCCGGATACCAAACGGGCTTTTCTGAACAGGCAGCTTTTCCAAAGTTCCCAAACCCTGGAAAAGCTGCTTTTGCATCACCCGCGCGGTTTTAACCGTGTTACATAACTGGCAGGTCCGTACCTGCTTTCGTTAGCAGCTCTCTTTCTGCATCATCTTCAGGTCAATGATCTCTACCATCTGGTTTTTGAGCAACCGGATAGCCCCCCTGTCGGATAATTTCTTCATCAGTCTCGAGATCACTTCCCGCGAAGAATTAAGTTCCTCGGCAACGGCTGTGTGGTTAACCAGCAGAATATCCGAGTGATGGATCTCTATCTCCCGCTCCAGGTAATGCGCGAGTCTCGCATCCATGTTACGGAAAGCGATATCGTCTATTGTCAGTAATAATCCATCGATCATACGGCGGTAAGTCTCTACCACGAACACATGCCAGCTCCTGTATTCCTGCATCCACCTGTCCGTGTATTCCAGGGGGATCGTGATCACCGTTGATTCCGATACCGCCCGCGCCACGATCTTGCTTTGTTCGTTTTTTGCGGCGCAGACCATCGATAATGCACAAGCCTGCCCGGGTTGCAGGTAATACATAAAAAACTCTGCACCGTTTTCATCCTCGCGATACACTTTGATAAGTCCCTGCACCACCAGCAAAGCAGAACGGAAATACTGCCCTGTACGTAACAAGGGCTCATCGGCTGCGTAACTCCTCAACCCTCCTTTACTGATGATCTCATCTACCAGCGCGCGTTCAAACGAAGGGAAAACGATCTCCAGGCTCTCCACCATACACTAAAACTACCACCGGCTTTCCAGCCAGTAAATGAGAAAAGTCACTAAAGCCGCTGCGATGCTGTAACTAAAGTCACGGCTGCCCGAAGTGGAGCTGTTGAACTTTGCAACAGGAAATGGATTTGTGTATCAAAAACAACATCATGAAAAAGACGCTGATAGCCTTGCTGCTGGCACTGATCTCGACAACCGCTTTCCAGCAGAATGGAACCAAACTGATTGCCTTCGACGCAAAAACAGCCGGCCGTGGCGGCACTTCCACCGGCTCGTTCGACGCGGGCTCACTGATGATGAATAACCCCGCGGGCCTTTCCTTCATCAACCGACATGGGATTGATCTTAGCTTCTCGCTGATGGCTCCCAAAGTACATTTCACGAATGCGTTAAACGACGCAGATGGCAAGGATAACCTGTTCCCGATGGGGATGCTCAGTTTCACCGGCAGAGCCGGCAGGAAACTCAGCTATGGCGCCGGTGTCTTCACACAGGGTGGCATGGGTGCTGATTTCAACCTGAAACATAGCCTGTACCGGAACGCTGAAGGCCAGTATGCCGAACAACCCTATCATTCAAAGTTCGCGGTGATGCACGCCGGTGGTTCGCTGGCCTGGCAACCTTCACCAGCTTTCAGCATCGGACTGACCGCCTCACTGGTGTATAGCCAGATGGAGTTCAGCATGCCGATGAGCATGAGCCCTTCAATGCTGAAAGGCGTGATCGACCCCTCTGCCGGTTATACTTTTGGTAACATGTTCTCGGCACAGCCCGCTGAGGGCGGACTTGGTTATTCAGAGGTGGTGGCTTCTGCGGAAATGAAGCAACTGCATTCTTATAAATTCAACGGGCGGCTTGGTATCGCCTGGCAGCCCTCTCCACATTTTTCCGCAGGAGTTTGCTATACCTTACCGGTAAACATGGAATTTAAAAACGGTGAGGCATACATGGATATGACCGCGCAGATGAACGATGCATTCGCGAAAGTCGTAGCCGGCATCATGATGCAGCACCCGGGAATTTCAGAAGAACAGGCCATGCAGTCGGCCATGACGCAGTTTGCCGAACTCGGCATCGACCTTAGCAAAGGAGCGAAGGAATCCTACCGGATGAACGCAGGTTTCGGCTTGCCGCAATCAGTGGCTGCCGGGTTGAGCTTTGACGCAGGTAAGAAGATCAGGCTCGCGGTTGACGTGGAATGGCTGGACTGGTCACATTCATTTGACCGGATGGACCTTGAAATGCGCGATGGCAGCAACCCTAACATCAACAGGATGATGGGTATCCAGGGAAGCTTCAGCATGCCTTTCCCGCTGGAATGGAAGAACTCGGTGATCGTCCGTACGGGTATCAGCTACAAAGCCAATTCTATCCTGACGCTTCGCGGCGGCTATGCCTATGGCAACAACCCGGTACCCGCCGAAACCCTGTTCCCTGTATTTCCCGCCGTGGTTGAACACCATACCACCCTGGGTGCCGGTATCGCTGTATCGAAATCCATATCACTGAACCTGGCCTGGGAACATGCTATTGAGAACAACGAACACGCCGCAACAAACGGCAAGGTTGGCGCACAGTTCAGCAACAGCAGTTCATCGCTTGCAAACAATATTTTTCATATTTCCGGTAGTTGGACGATCCGGTAACATTTTTTCCCGGCAGGTTTTGAATGTTGGCGGCGTGGATGATTCCGCGCCGCCATTTTTATTTCACGGGCTTGCAAAATTTAATTCCGGTTTGTACTTTGTCCCAAACCCATTACCATGAACCTGTTAAACTGGTTATTTGGCAGAAGATCCGGTCGTCGCGATAATCGAAACACCCAATCCTCGGGCAATACCGGTTATTCGGGTGGTGTCACCGAGGGAATTTCCGCCATGTCCGATCCCATCCTGCCCCTCGCCGCGCTCAGCGGAATGGAACTGGTTGACACCGCCGTCGATGCTTCCGGCGATACTCCTTCAGGCCATGAGCCTGGTTCCACCGGCGGTGATAACACCAGCGGTTACGACAGCGGTGGTTACGACAGCAGCTACGACAGTGGCAGCGACAGCAGTGATGCCGGTGACAGCGGTGGCGACAGCGGTGGTGGCTGGGATTAACAATGCCATCTATTGCCTGCTTTTCCGGCGTTTCAGGATTTATGAAAATTTTTCTCCTTCCCCGCTAATTCACCAAGACTCAACTCGCTGCTTAATAATAAAATTTGCCGCTGATTTCATATAGAGTTACGGTAAAACTGCGCGGTTTACGTCTGCGCTTTTTTCTCCCTGCTGAAGTTTGCTTAATTTCCTGCCCTAACCAGCAAGAATGAAAGTATATATAGAACCACCGGAGCTTGACATCAACCCGCTGCAGGACAGGCTGAATGAACTTCCCGAGGGCAGCGAGTTGCGGCCCATCTTACAAAACGTGCTGACGCTTCAGCAGAAATACCTGGAAGTCGTGCAGCAAAACCTGCAATACCGCATCATGTGGGCGCTGCGTTCGCTGGAAGATGAAATTGAAGCTGCTGCCGGCATGATCATTCTCAGCGCAGACGGCCAGCTGACCCTGAAGGAATTCCCGCCAGAACTCTCGGAAAGAATTGAACAATGCATCAAGGATAACCTGGGATAAAAAAAAGGAGTGGTGCCTGGAAAGGCTCCACTCTCTTCCCACATGAAAGAGCATGGTCTTTGAGAAAGACCTAAAACTCAAGCATCTTCTGTTACCATTCGTTTTTCCAGCATCAGCCTGGCACAGGCCGGGATCTTTGAACCCGGGCCGAATACCGCTGTGATGCCTTTACTATACAGGTAGTCATAATCCTGCCGCGGAATAACACCGCCGGCAAAAACCATAATGTCTTCTCTTCCCCTTTTCTTAAGTTCTTCTACCAGTTGCGGCAGCAGGGTCTTGTGCCCTCCTGCCAGCGAAGAAGCACCAATGAAGTCAACGTTTTTCGCAGCAGCCTCTTCCGCCACTTCCTCGGGCGTCTGGAACAAGGCCCCCATATCAACATTGAAACCCATGTCGGAAAAGCAGCTGGCAATTACCCTTGCACCCCTGTCATGCCCGTCCTGTCCCATCTTTGCAACCAGTATCCGGGGCCTCCTGCCTTCCTGTTCCGAAAAAAGACTGGTGAGCGCACTCACTGCCCAGAACTCCGCTTCATCGGCTGATTCCTGGCGATATACTCCTGCAACGGTGGGCACATCGGCTTTATACCTTCCAAAGTGCATTTCCATTGCTGATGAGATCTCACCCAGTGTTGCACGCGCCCGCGCTGCAGCGATCGCGCACTCCAGCAGGTTACCCTCCCCGCTGGCAGCACAAAGCTCCAGCGCCTTCAATGCGCCCTGCAGTACCACACTATCCCGTTCTGCTCTTAATTGCTTCAGCCGCGCAACCTGTTCTTCCCGCACCGCGGTATTGTCTACTTCCAGTAATTCCATTTCGGTGTGTTCCTCAACCCGGAACCTGTTTACGCCCACGATCACATCCTTACCTGAATCGATCCGCGCCTGTTTGCGTGCGGCGGCTTCTTCGATACGCAGCTTCGGGATACCGATCTCGATCGCCTTCGCCATTCCACCGAGCGATTCGATCTCCATGATGTGCTTCCATGCTTTTTCAGCAAGCTGGTGCGTGAGGTATTCCACGTAAAATGAACCACCCCAGGGATCCACCACTTTGCAGATATTCGTCTCTTCCTGTATAAACAGCTGTGTATTCCTGGCGATCCGGGCCGAGTAATCGGTGGGCAGCGCTATCGCTTCATCCAGCGCATTGGTGTGCAGTGACTGGGTATGTCCGCACACAGCGGCGATCGCTTCAATGCAGGTGCGCGCAACATTATTGTACGGGTCCTGTTCGCTGAGGCTCCATCCGGAGGTTTGCGAATGCGCCCTTAACGCCATCGACTTCGGATTCGAAGGATTGAACTGCTTCACGATCTTCGCCCATAAGGTACGCGCCGCGCGGAGCTTCGCTATCTCCATGAAATGATTCATGCCGATGCCCCAGAAAAATGAAAGCCTTGGTGCGAAATCATCTATCGGCAAGCCTGCCCCGATGCCGGTACGCAGGTATTCCAGTCCGTCGGCCAGTGTATAGGCCAGCTCAATATCGGCTGTAGCCCCTGCTTCCTGCATATGATAACCGGAAATGGAGATCGAATTGAACTTCGGCATATGCCTGCTGGTGAAACGGAAGATGTCGCCGATAATGCGCATGGAAGCACCAGGCGGATAGATATACGTGTTCCGGACCATGAACTCCTTCAGGATATCGTTTTGTATGGTGCCACTCAGTTTCTCCATCGGAACGCCCTGCTCTTCTGCCGCCACGATAAAGAAAGCCATCACCGGGATCACCGCACCGTTCATGGTCATCGATACGGAAATACGATCAAGTGGTATCTGGTTGAAAAGGATTTTCATGTCCAGTACCGAATCGATCGCCACGCCCGCCTTGCCTACATCTCCCACCACCCGCGGATGGTCTGAATCGTAACCGCGGTGTGTAGCCAGGTCAAATGCAACGGAGAGACCTTTTTGTCCCGCCGCAAGATTTCTCCTGTAAAATGCATTGGATGCTTCAGCGGTTGAAAATCCTGCATACTGGCGGATGGTCCAGGGCTGCCGCAGGTACATAGTAGCATACGGTCCCCTTGTAAACGGCGCCAGCCCGGCGCTGAAACCGGGATCACCGGAACCTTCGAGGTCGGCAGCGGAGAAGTTTGTTTTCACTTCAATTCCCTCCGGCGTATCCCATTTTGTTTCAATGGCCGCGCCCGCTTGAATAGCCCGCTCCCTAATCAACAAATCGTTTTTCATATAATCGGTTTAGCCTGGAGTAATTTATTTTCATTGCTACGCTTTGCCTCTGCCGCAACCGTAGCCCGAAGCTGCGGCAACAGCGAAGGGTCACCGTCAGCTGAACCTTGCGCAATGCGGAGATCATTTCCATCCGGGTACCTGTTGGTGCCGACGAATACGCGTTTCCCCGCTGCGATCTCTTCCACCTTCTTTTCCCGGGTGCCGCGGATCGCTTCCTGTATGATACCTTTTTCAAACGCGCGGATATAGCCCCCTTCGGCCTCGATCTTTCTGAACAGTTCGCGGGTATGCACTACCAGCATCCGCGTCAGGTTTTCTATGTAATAACTTCCCGCGGCGGGATCGGCGACCTTGTCGAAATATGATTCGAATCTCAACAGGTTGCCTGTGTTAAGCGCAATGCGGCTGCTGAATGCGGAAGGCGTGCTGAAACAGGCGTCATGGGCGCGGATCATCAGTGCATCGCATCCACCGATTACCGCCGCCATGGCCTCGGAAGTATTGCGCAGCAGGTTGAGGTTCGGTTCATAATAGGTCTTGTTCCAATCGGTGCTGGAACTGATGATTGGTATGGCCATCGTTTCGCAGCCATAGAACTCCTGTATCTCCTCCAGCAGTATTTTCAGCGCCCGCAGCTTCGCGATCTCCATAAAGTAATCGCTGCCGGTGGCGATATGCAGCACCAGTTCATCCATCACTTCCGCAACGGTAATGCCCTCCTCGTGCATCAGCTGTATGTACTGCGACAACTTATGCAAAGTGAAAGCAAGCTCCTGGGTAACATTGCAACCCGCGTTTACAAATTCATGCGATCCGGTTACCAGGCATTTCAAACCATGATAAGGCTGCGATTCGATAAGCAGGCGCGCGAGTTCGCCGAAATCCGGCTTATCGCCCGTAACCGACCAATGGCGCAGAATATCATAGCTGAAAAAACCTTTTACCCGGTCCGAGCGCAGGCCACGATCCTCGAGATAATAGAGGTAAGCCAGGAAAAAATCCGCAGGATGATGCGCGAGCCCGAAAGAGATCTCCGTCTCCTGCGGGTCGATGCCTTTCAGCAATACAGGAAAATGATGCGGCCCGGCGTCGGCAATCTGAAACAGGATACCTTCAGCGCCGTTCTGTTTCATGGCGACAGCCAGGTTGCCGGCATCCTCATCTGTGGTCACTGCCACTTCAACATAATTCTTCCAGCGCCGCTCTGCCGCCGCGAGATCGGTGTACTGGTCTTCCAGCCCCTCCATATCTTCGGCGGTGTACAAAGGCTGCACGGTAAATCCCTCGTCAGTGTGCCACAGTAAATTGTCAAATGGTACAGAACCGGTTTCCGCCATTGCCTGTAACTTCCACTGTTCCTTTGTTACCGGTGCAAACCCGGCAAAAAGGTTCTGATCTGTGTTCATAACATAGATTCAATTTTAATTACCCGCCACCCTTACCGTATGTCATACCTGCTGCATGGCAGCACGGCCAACGATCTTCAGGTGACAGTGCTTTTCGTTTTCACACAATTCCGTCAACACACCGAATGTCGATTTGGGATGAAGGAAGGCAACGTTCAAGCCCTCTGCACCCTTTCTCGGTTTATCGTCTATCAGCCGGATTCCTTTCGCCGCGGCGTCTTCCAGCTTGCTGGATAAATGGTTCACCGAAAAAGCGATATGGTGTATACCCTCGCCCCTTTTTTCGATGAACCTGCCGATCGGTCCTTCCGGTGAGGTGCTTTCCAGCAGTTCGATCTTGGTTTGCCCCAGTTTAAAGAATGCTGTCCGCACCTGCTGGTCCTTCACTTCTTCTACCAGGTAGCATTTTAAACCCAGCACCTCCTCGTAATAAACCCTGGCCTCGTCCAGGTTCTTCACGGCAATACCGATGTGTTCTATATAATTCAGGTCCATAACCATTGATTTAACTCCGCTTCACTTCTTCGGGGAACACCCGGTCGATAACGCGTATCGATACATAAAAGATGAACATGAAAATGAAAATGCCCGCCATGCCCATCAACGTCACTTCCAAAGCCTGGTTAAACTGTACCATATCTCTCATTTTAAAAGAATAAAGGAATAAGTGCCAGGATCAATCCTCCTGCCACCACCGAACCGATCTGCCCTCCCACGTTCGAGCTCACCGCATGCATCAGCAGGAAATTGAACTGGTCTTCCTTCTGCCCCATGTTATGCACCACGCGTGCAGACATCGGGAAGGCGGAAATACCGCAGGCGCCGATCATCGGGTTGATCTTGTTCCCTTCGGCCCTGAAAACATTCACCAGCTTGGCGAACAGCACCCCACCAAATGTGTCGAATATGAAAGCCACCAGGCCAAGGCCGATGATCATGAGTGTATCCAGCCTTACAAACCGCTCGGCCGTCATCGTACTGGCAATACTGATACCGAGCAGTATCGTTACCAGGCTGGCCAGTTCGTTCTGGGCGGCCAGTGAGAGTTTGTTCAACACCCCGCACTCCCTGATCAGGTTGCCGAACATCAGGAAACCGATCAGCGCCAGTGCCGATGGGGCCACTATGCCGGCAATGATGGTTACGATGAT
>DASVBM010000462.1:0-3548 GCA_036375835.1 Chitinophagaceae bacterium
TGGCCGCATAGGCGCCGCGATGCCCCGTCTGCGCAACAACGCGGATGGGCTGGCTGCTGTCGCCGTTGCCGGCCTGCGCCAGTGCAGGCACGCATAGAAGAAAGAGGTGGAGCAGGCAAATCCGGCCTATTCTGTTATATTGCTGTTGCATGAAGACGATTTCAACGGTGCTATTGTCCGCCTTGTTGCTGACCGCAGGCGGGATTGTTGCGCAACCCGGTTATAAAAAGATAAATATAGATAATAGCGCAGACAGCAGGCTGTATCAATCGGTGGCTATCAAAGGCGGCTGGGCGGCCGCCGGAAGGGTGGTGCTGAAAGATTCAGACATCGCGGAAGGCCTGGTGTACATCCATTTCAAAACGGGAGCAGATACCGTGATCCGGCTGCGGGCCGGTGATAACTGCCGTTTGTATACCGTGATCGGCGATACCGATACCACATTCATCACCGCGGGATACAGGGGTGTGGAGGATGGTTCGGTCTGCGCGTTCTTCGCGCGCTGGCATAATAGCGGCCGCATGATCGATACCGCCACACACTGCCTTGGCGGGGGGGCGTTCAATATCGTGAGCGACCTGGAGAAAGACGCGGAAGGTCAGGTCTACGCCTGGTGCAAGAGCGGCAGCCGCGAGAAGGTTCAGCCGCACCTGCTGCGCCTGGGTGCCGGGCTGGAAATAAACGCTACCCCGGTTGATCTGGCAGTGAGCGCCAGGAACGTACAAGGCAAACTGCAGTATATCCCGGGCGAAAACAGCCTGGCCTACGTGGATTTCAATGATACTACGGCTGTCATGGGCAAGCTGGACCTACAGGGCCGGCCGCTCCTGCCGCCGCGAAAGGTACAGGCAAAGACCTGGTACTACAACCTGCTGCAGAACGAACCCTACGCTGGCGATTACCTGTACGACGTGGATCCTTTCGAGCTGCAGTGGCATAATGGTTATCTCTATCTCACCGGTACGATGGACCGGAACGTGTGGGTAGCGAAATTCAACACGGCCCTTGAGCTGCAGCAGTCGCACCAGCTTTACAACGGCGCTACCATCGAGGAAGCCGGCAGGCTGTTCTTCAACCGCGATGGCGCCTGGTTATCGGTGGCCAGCCGGGTGGGCGGGTCACAGCAGGACATCCACCGGATGATATTGTTCGATGATACGCTGCAGGTAGAAGCGGTGGTGAACACCGGGATCTACGCGGCGATGATAAACGGTTTCGCTGCCGGCGAAGACGAAGTAGTTGTGACAGGCCTTACCGAAGTGCCGGGTGGTAATACCGAAGCTTCATTCGCCGGTATCCATCTTTCGGTACCGGCCAGGAAAACCTTTAATGTAACCTGGGAGGGCATGCAGGGACCACCGGGTGCGGATGCCACCGCCTTCACCATCGATGAAAACGGCGATTACTGGCTGGGCACGGGCTCCAGCGGCGGCGTATACGTTTCGCAAGACCGTGGGCAGCGCTGGAAGCCGGTGTTGAAAGGACTGGGTGCGATGCACATCACCGCCCTGCTGCGCCGGCAGGATACGGTATGGGCCCGGGTAGAGGATATGCGGCTGAGGGAGTTGCTCGGCAACGACCATGAAGGGCCGGCCTTCTTCTATCTCACGGGCAGGGAGCGTAAATGGAAATGGCAGCCCTACGCTGACCGGCTGCGCATCCGGCAGATCGAGCATGCCATCAGGCAACAGGATACGCGGTTGTTCAACCAGTACCAGGAGCGATACCCGCTGCGCCGGTCGCCGTACACTTACAGCAGGCTGATGCAGTATTACAAGGGCTTCGGGGTGGACTTCGGCAACGAGTCGTTTGACCTCTATACGCACGAGGTCTCCAACCGGATGGCCGGTTTTTACAATATCGATTCTGCCACCCGTTCATTCAACGCCATGTTCCCGCCCGACGTGTTCGAGGTGGGAAGGAATATAGACCTCGACGGTAACAGGCTGATCCTGCTCAGCAAGAGCGGTCCCTGGTTCTCGGATGATAACAGGACCTTGTATCCCGCGCCGCGAAAAGGACTTATCGCCACCGACGTGCGGCTGGTGCGCGAGCGGAAGAACAAAGACGTGATCGCGCTGGTAGGCACCCAGGAGATCTGGCGTTACCGCGGCGGCGAATGGACATTGCTGTTCACCACCGCGCGGCAGCCGGGCAAGGACACGATGGATGTGGGTGTGGACATACCTGGTTTCGACATCGGCGCTGACGACCAGGTGGTGTTTTCCTTTGGTTCGGATATCTGGGCGATCGACCGGTTTGATTCCGCGCGGCTGGTGCTGGGACATGGCAACCATTTCAACGAGCCCAAGGGCAATGTGAACCTGTTTGCCGGCACCTCGGTACCCGGGGGCAGCTACCTGCTGGTAGGCGTGTCTGCCAAAGGCAACGAGTTCGAGCTGTACCAGTATGATACTTCGGGTTTGCGAAAACTGAGGGGCTTTGGATCGCCGCAGTTCTCCTTCCCTTATACCGATAAGACGGGCAATACCTGGATACTGGGCGACAGCATTTACCGGTGGGATGCGTCCGCGGGTTCTTTAATCGCCACACTGCCGCGGGTAGGTCCGCATTTTTACAGTGGCATCTCTTCCAACCACAACGGCGAGGTGGTGATCCTCTCGCATAATCTCTTCCTCACCTGGCAGCCGCGGGAGCGGTACTGGATGCCGCAGATCGTTGCGCCCGACCAGGCGGCCATTACGCATTACAGCGGCCAGGCAGACGTGCAGTACAATTCCATCGCCATAGACGACCAGGGGCAGGTGTATTTCGGTACCGGTCCTACCTACAGTGTCTCCTGTGGTTTCAGCATCGATGGGTATCCCGCCGGTGTCTTCGCTTTCGACGGGTACCAGGCTACCAGTCTGCTCAATCCCATCAACAACTGGATCTACGCGCTGGAGGCGGTAGAGGGCGGCCTGCTCGTGGGCACCAGCGGCTCTGGGGTGATCAGGGCGGCGGCAGGGAAGAAGAAGAAAAAGGGGTTTTGGTGGTTTTAGGGGGGGATGGCGTTGAAGTGCGCGGTGCGGGCCTCAGTCCTTAGCTTCGTGTGTATTCAGCATAAAAAAGCCAGCCATGAGGAACTTGGCGCCAGCAATGAAATACTTCTGGTATGTGCGTGGATCCTTCAATATTACAAGATGGCCATTTGCGTTTTGATTTTCCGCAGCGCTTCCACTAGGTCATCAGATCGTTTTTTTGTCATTTCGATCTTATTGTCGAAGATGTAATTCGTAAACTCGATTGAATATTGCCAATTGTTGCTTGCCTGTGTCCAAAAGACGATTTTCAAATTATCGTTTGTGAGGTAAACAAACTCAGTATGGTTAGCTGGTTTTTCGTTTTTCCAGGTCTTATCGCAGTTTTCCAAAAAGACAATAAGTTCATCAAGCTCTGTTTCATCCAAGTATGCAAACCTGCTGTAGGCATTTTTGGCCTCCCAAACACTTTGGTTCTGGTTATCAAGATAAAGCCCCTTTGTCTTAACTCCAGTACTTAGATCCGTGACAATTAGTATTTGAAAACGAAGGGCTCGAACATCGTCA
>DASVBM010000410.1:0-7832 GCA_036375835.1 Chitinophagaceae bacterium
ACGGCTATGTTACGGCTGGTGGAGAGGTGATGTTCCACCAGGTTCTTTGCCGCGTCATTGTAGCCGATTATTACAACTTTACGCACAAATTTCTCGTGTATGCGCACCACTTTTACTGCAGCCAGATAAAGCAGGCGGCTCAGTACCAGCGCAAATGCAAAGCCACCAAGCGAGGCCAGCGTGAATTTCCACGGGTAGCTGAAAGGACCGAAGTAAAGAAAACAGGAAACCAGCAGCAGGAAAAACACAAACGCCTGGGTAGTGTGCCGCCCCAGTACACTGGTACGGTATGAGTTGGAATTGATGTAGAGCGAGGTGGTAGCGCCGCTCAGCATCCAGGCGATATTGTACACCAGGATCAGAGCAATATAGGAACTGTCGAATGTATTGCTCACGCTATTCATCATGAACATTGCGGCGAAATACACCAGATTGATCCCCCAGAGGTCAACAAAGGTGAATACAAACTGGAAAAAACTATTGTAACGGTTCGTCATAGCAGAATGGTGGACCTGAATAAATAATTGGTAACAGCTATACTGAACAAATTTTTATACCAGAAACGGTTTTATGCTATCTGCCTGTAAAGCAGCGCAGTGGCCTTTTTCAGCACGGCAGGTGCTGTGTAATAAGCTACACAGCATAACGGGTTCAGGATGATCAGGCCATTATATTACCCGCATAAACCAGTTTCGGACCCGCAAGATGTTCCCACTGTGTATATACCCTGTCGGCGAACCACTTCACCAGCCTTCCACTGAGCGAGATCTTCTGTGCATGGCACATACTTTCCACCCACACGGTTTTTGCACCCAGCAGTTTGCCGATCACCAGTGCGATCACGCCCGGTGCAGCCCCGGTGGTAACGATAAGATCAGGTTGTATCGATGCGATCTTCCGGTAGATCTTCCAGCCGATGGAAAGCATTTTCAGTTTATTCCATCTGCTGAAATCGGGAATAGTATGGTATTCATTACCGGGTACCGTAGCGGCAAATCGCTCACTGGTTGACATATATACCAGTTCATGGTCTTCGAAAGCCGGCTGCAGCCGTAATAATTCTATCCAGTGACCGCCGCCCGATGCAATAGCCAGTACCTTCATGTTTAATAATTTTGATTGTTGCGTTTGATGTTCAATCATGCAGCCTTTGCGGCAACATCGTTTTGTCTCAGTCCATACAACAGCCCTTCTTTCCTGCCCAGGAACATGTGGTAATATTCCTTTGCCTTGCTCCGGTTCATACAGAACAACATCCGCACCAGCGGTGCCGCCAGCCCCTTAAATACAATGAACCGGGGTACCCTGTACTTTGCATACATCAGACCCATAGCCCGTTGCCGGGCACGTATCGTTTCCAGATTGCGGCTGGTGATCGGTATATACTTATGATTTACACCGATCGATGCCTCATAATAAATCCGCATACCGCGATCCGCAGCGCGGAAAGTGAGTTCCGAATCTTCTCCCCCACCAATGTATTTTCCGATGCCAATGGTTTCGAGAAAGCCTCCCAGCTTCTGAAAAACACCTTTGTTGAAGAACAGCACGTAAGTAACATAACCCACTGCCCTGAATGTATAAATGTGTTGCGGTGTAAGCCGGAAAGAACGTTCGTGGACCACCGGGTTTTGTTTCCAGTTTGCCACCAGCAGATCTGTTTGCGGAGCCCGCTGAAAATAATGCTGCACTTTGGTTAAAGCGTCGGGTTCAAACCAGCAGTCGTCATCAGGAAAGCAGATTATGGGATACTTTGCCTGCGCTGCACCAATATTGCGGGCTTTGGACTGGTTTGCCTCCTCCATTCTGATATGACTGATATCCAGCTGGCTGGCATATTCACTGATCAGCTGATCGATCAGACCGTCTGTGTTCTGGTCAACGATGATCAGTTCGATATTCCTGATCCCATTTGCAATCACAGAATCAAATAACCTCCTCAATTCCTCCTTCCGTCTGTATGTTGCCACTACTGCTGATATGCCTGTCATATTCCTGTATTTAAGTTCCCTGAACAGCTACTGCAAAGCTGTTGCCACTTATGCTCTGATTGCTTCGAACCGATACCCCTCCTTACTGAAATGTTCCAGTACACGCGGCAAGGCAAAACGCATGTTCCTCGAAGCCACCGCACTGTCGTGAAATAATACAATTGAACCCGGTTGCCCGTTATTCAATACGTTCGCAAGGCAGGTTTCCGGAGCCGTGGCTTCGTCAAAGTCGGCGCTGAGCACGCTCCACAGAATTGTCTTCAACCGATAGTCATCCTGCTTCAGCCGGCTCACCTGCCTCCAGGTAACGTGACCGAATGGCGGCCGGAATAAATTTGATTCAATCACCCGCGATGCCGCTGCTACATCCGCAAAATACCTTGCGTTGCTGCTCTTCCACCCATCTATATGACTGAATCCGTGATTACCAATGGCGTGCCCGGCATCCGACACCTTAGCGTACAGCTCAGGGTGTTCCACTACATTGCGGCCGATACAGAAAAACGTTGCCTTTGCCCCATACTGTTCCAGTTGCGATAACACAAAAGGAGTCTGCAGCGGATCCGGACCGTCGTCGAAGGTGAGGTAGATCACCTTGTCATCTGCGGGCATCTCCCAGGTGCAGTCACCATAAAAATGCCTCACCCAACGTGGTTTTTTTACGAAGTATACCATAGCACTTTGTTAAGCGGCTGCTGCCTTTTTCTTCAGCTGTTTACTACGCAGCATTTGCATGAAATTGCTGAAGAGATAAGCAGGCCGGTAATAACTGTATTCAAATACATGCACGCGCTGGTTTCGCAGGTAAAGCAGGTAAGCCGCGAACACGACCATTTCTGAAAGCGGCCAGGCTACGGCTGCGCCGGTAATGCCCCAGTTACTGGTAAAGACCACCAGCAAAAGAATATTCAATAGCAGTCCACCGAGTAAAAAGCGGATCTGTGCCGCGTCCTTCTTCAGATGCAGCATTACCTGCTGACCTAAAGCGGTATTTACCGTAGAGAACAGCAGCGCTACCGATAACAGTTCAAGCACCATCACAGACTGCCCGAATTCGTGCCCGAAAAACAGGTATATAAGCGGGCCAGACAGTATGAATGTCCCCCCTGCCATTGCCAGTGATAGCATCACCAGGTAAGGCAGGGTTTTGTTCACTCTTTCAATGCCCTTCCCATAACCTTCAGCGAACGCCTCACCGATATAGGGGAACAACACCGTGTTCAGGGGCATCGACAGTATCGATTGCACAATGATCACCAGCCGCAACGCTGCCGCATACAACCCGACATCCGTGGTGCTGAGGATAAAGCCGGCGACAATAATACCGGTTGATGAGGACTGGTTGGTGATCCACCAGATCAGCGAAAGTGTTCTGTTCTCACGTAAGGTTTGCAGGATATTCCGGAAACTCACCGGAACAAGCGAAAGCCTGTACTTGCGCATTGCATATACAAAAGAGACCCCTGAAACCAGCAGGTGCGCAATGCTGGTGATCAGCGGGTGATAGATATAATCGCTTCGTTCTGTCACTACCAGCACCACGGCAACAGAGAAAAGCAGCTTGCTGACAAAGCTGAATACAGCGTAACGCCGCGAGTCCTGCATGCCGTTATAGAGCCAGCTTGGATTGAATACCCAGCCCAGGCACATGAGGTAAGTAAATACGTTCACCAGTATCTCCGCCCTGAGCTGTTCAATGGAGAACAAGCAAGCCACAAAAACAATGGAAGAAACCAGGCACAATAACATCTTCGCATACGTGATGCGACTGAAAAGTTCCCGGATTTTCTCCTGATCACCTTTATATGACATGATCTGCCGGGTACCGTAAAGGTCAAAGCCTGCGTTTATAAAAAGAATGAAATAACCTGCGAAAGCAAAAGCATAATTGACAGCACCGTATTTCTCCGGGCCGATGATCCGGGAAATGATCGGCAGAGTGATCATCGGCAAGGCATAATTGCCAATCTGTAAAATAGAAAGAGACAGGAAATTAACCAATGTTCTTTTCCTGCCTGAGCCAGCTGCGTTCATAATCTGATCAAGGGTTTTGCAAAAAGGTCAGGATTAAAAAAAGGTCCTTCAGTTTAGCAGCTGAAGGACCCCCTTGCGTCAACCAGCATTCGAATACTGATGTGGCTGCTTCATTTCTACAGGCTTATGCGCCTGGCTTATCGAAACAACCTTCGCCTCTGCAGGTTGTCCAGCTATTACCCTGTAACCAATTGTAGGCAGCTCGAGCTTATAATGCTCCACTTTATCGGTGCTGCTGCCATAAACGTAGTTGAGTGTTTTGACGGTTGTCTTTTCAACGCTCACTTTGGTGTGGTTACATAAGAAGTCCCTGATCATCCGGATTTCCTGGTCCTTCACGATTGCCGGCTTGCCCAGCCAGTAAAGTACATTCACTACGCCGTTGATCTTTCTCAAACCGGGTACATCCTTCTCATCCAGCTTTGCAAATACGTAAGAGTGGAATAAGGGCTGTTCTTCGGTTTTCTTAAGCGACCACCACCTGTGTTCTACCCTGTTCACAGGACAATACGCTTCGATGTTTCTTTTCTTTAATTCCTTAACGACTTTCAATTCCATTCCCTGCCTGGTGTACACCACGTACCATTCGTAAATCTTCCTTTCCATAACGAGCTTTTTAATTGGTCAATCGGATTAGTTCCCACTTCTGTTGTGTCTTTTGATTTGTCTGTGCTCAGTTATAGTATTCAAAAAAAAATGCCAAAGTTTAATTAAACTCTTTGACAGGCCGTCTCTGTTTGTAATTATTTCTTCAGCGGCAGTATTGTTGAATGATTTACAACATATAACCATAGTATTAAAAATCAACCGGCAGCAAATTACCCGTGCTATGAAATGTTAAAAGCCGCCATAGCGGCGGCTTTCAACGTATGCTTTAACTGAAAATCGGGATTATATCGGTTTAACTCCACGATATGCTTGCTGCTTCGCCCCATTTTTTCTGACGCCGAATTTCGACCAGATGGTACGGGAGGAAGGCTGGTGCTTATGGCCATATCCAAAACCACGTGATTTCAGGATGAATCCACGTGACCTGATACCATTAAATACCAGCGCCAGGCCCTTCAGCGGCTTCAACTCGTTCGTCTCATCCAGTTTCCTGATTACACTCTTTGCAGTGAAACGATGACGTATCACATAAAGTGTGGTATCGCACATTGCAGAAAGTATATAAGCATCTGCAGCCGGATTAACCGGGGGGGCATCCACCAGTACAAAATCAAATTTTTCTGCCAGTTCCTGTATCAGTGCTTCCATATTACCATTCAGCAAAAGTGTAGAAGCTCCGGGTTTCGGCTCGCCTGCCGATATCAGTGAAAGGTTCTGGTACCCGGTAGAACGGATGAGGCTTCCCGGATTATTAGTAGCGCCGGATAAAAATTCGGAGAGTCCTCCGCTGCCGATCGCCCTGAAGCTTCTGCTGAGTTGCTGCGATTCCATGTCGGCGTCAATCAACACTACTCTCTTGCCTGCCTGTGACAAGGTGAGCGCAATATTCGCCAGCACAAGGCTTTTACCTTCACCTTCATTGCTGGATGTGACCAGTATCTTCTTTTTGTCATTCCCCCGCAGGAAAAAACCTGCAGCAATGCAAAGCTGCCGGAACTCATCCTGTGCAGTAGAAAAATCTGCACCTGTGAGCAGCATCTGTTTACCTTTCTTTATATACGATATCTCTGCAAGCAGCGGATAGCTGGTATTATTCACGATATCGCTGCGGAAAAGCACCTTGTTACTCAGGATATCCCGGTACAGAATGTATCCTACAGTCAGCAAAAGCGCCAGTGCCAATGCTGCGGCATAAGTAAATTTCTTATTCGGGCTCACCGGTAAAACGGATGCCGAAGCCTTATCGATTACCTGCGTCTCCGCGATATCAGAAGAATAAGCCAGGGCAGCCTGCTCGCGCTTCTGCAACAGGAAATTGTAGAGACTGCTCAAAGTACTTTGCTGACGGCTCACATCGAGCAACTCCCTTTCTTTGGCAGGAATGGTTTCCAGCATTGAATTGTAGCCGTTGTTTGTGAGCGCGAGATTGGCGAGACTTGCCTGAACGTTGATTCGCTGGTTCCGGACATTCTCCAGGATCGTCGGTTTAAGCGAATTGATCTGGGTGCTGAGTGCCTGCACTGAAGGGTTGTTTTCACCTGTTGTTTGCTTCAGCTTCTCGTACTGCAGCTCCGTTTCATAGTATTTTTCAAGCAGCTTTCCGATGAGGGGATCGTTCACCCCCAGCGTTGCGGGCGCGATACCGGCTGCCGTATTCTTAGACACCATGTATTTTTCTACCTGGTCAAGTACAGAAAGCTGCATATTCAAATCAGCAAGTTTCTGATCATTCATTGCAACATTCTGCAGGTAAAGCCTGCTCTGGTCGGTAAGGTTTACTACTCCTTTATCGGAACGGAAACGTTGCACCCTTCGCTCCACTCCATTGAGATCGCCTACCACTTTTGCAATACGCTGGTCGAGAAATGCCATTGTATTTTTTGCGAGGCCGGTTTTGTATTCTATCTGGGCCTTGCTGTATTTTTCGATTATCAGGTTCACAATGTCTTCGCCCCGCTGCGGCACAACATCTTTAAATTTCAACTTCACTATACTCGACAGTTTTCCAACCGCGCTGATGTCCAGCGCCGCGTATAATCCGTCGGTTACTTTCCTTGGATCGATCAGTGAAAAATATAACTGCCCCTCGCCGCTCTTTACAAAACGAGGGTTCGGCGTAAACATCAGCCGGCCATATTCTGTAGACACATACCGGTTGAGCGGGAAAGTTTTCTTACCGATCTTAACTGTCCTGGTGTTGAAATCGTAGCTGAACGGCACTTCGGGAACCTCCACGAGGTTATCCGGGTTCTCCGCCTGTACTGTTACCGGCGAAGTCAGATAAGCCGAAACGGACCGGTAGTCACCGCGTTGGAACATCGGCGCATACAGCTTCAGGTCTTTCACGACTTCTTCAGTGAAAGTCCTGGAATGAATCACTTCCACCTCATTTTCCACAATGCTTTTCGAAGAAAGCATGTTGATCGATTCGGTGATCTCATCTTCATTCACTCCCTTCTTTTCATCCTTCACCTGGATGGTGGCTACCACTTCGTAAACCGGTGCCTTGACCTTCAGGTAAACCCAGGCAAGCATAAAACAGGGTATCGCCAGTAATACCAGCAAGGGCCAGTACGGGACGTATTTATGCGTAATGTCTTCTATCAGCGTTGGTGTTCCGTTCTTTAAGTTCGTCTTCTTCATCGGTTATCGTGTTAATCGGTCTATAATGATCGCCAGGAATGACAAGCCACTCAGGATCGCAGGCAGCGTCTGCCGCAACGTAGTAGTGCTGCCGATCTTCTGCTTATTGGCTTCAACATATATCACATCGTTTGTCTTCAGGTAATAATAAGGCGAGCCGGATACAAATTCGGGCGACATCAGGTCTATGCGCCTGACGATCTTCTGTCCGTTCTCCACGCGTATCAGCAATACATTATTTCGTTTCGCATAGACGGTCAGGTCTCCCGCCATACCCAGCGCTTCCAGGAAGGACAGTCTTCCATTGGTGGAAGTAACCACGGTTGGCCGCGAAACTTCACCAAGCACTGTGACCCGGAAATTCATAAGCCGCACATTGACGATAGGATCGGTAAGCAGTTTCTTTTCCTCCAGCAATGATTCCAGCGTATCCGCCAGCGATTCGAGCGTAAGCCCCTCTGCTTTTACTTTACCGATTATCGGGAATGTGATTTTCCCATCCTGGTCTACCAGGTAACCCGTTGTAATGGAACTTACCCCATTACCGCTTGAACT